>NZ_JACRWG010000056.1:0-14542 GCF_014306455.1 Catenibacterium faecis | reverse complement strand
ATGCGCTTTTTTTTGAGGTAGAAATCCAAACACAAATGAAACCTCATATTATTCTACGAAACTAAAAAAAGCATCAACTTTTTGGATGTTTAAATCCTTAAGTTGATGCCATTGGGCTCGACTAATCGAGTCTCATTTTTATTAGTCTTCATAGCTTAAGGCTTCAGGACCTTGTTCACCAGAAGAGATTCTTACGACATTCTCTACATTATAGATAAAGATCTTACCATCACCCATCTGACCAGTGTATAGAACACTTCTTGCTGCATCTACAACTGTCTGTACAGGAATACTAGATACAACAATCTCAGCCTTTACCTTAGGCAATAACTGGATATCAACCTTAGCGCCTCTATAATAAGCAGTCTGTCCTTTTTGAACACCACAGCCTGATACTCTTGTCACTGTCATACCAGCAACGCCAATATCGTTCATAGCAACTTTTAAAGCATCCATCTTTTCTGCTTTCGCAATAATAACAATCTTACTGATCTTACCTTCCCCATTGACTGCAACAGTAGGAACAGCTTCTGTAATACTTAATTCAGGAGCAGAAACAGTTGCAGCAGTAGCACCAGTATAAGTTTCTGTTTCTAATGCGAAACCTGCATAAGCACTTTCTAAACCATGTTCAAGCTTATCAAGACCAGTAATTTCTTCTTCTTCAGTAACTCTAAGACCAACAGTATGCTTAATAACTACGAATGTAATAGTCATTAATACAGCAGTCCAAACACCAATACATAATAAGCCAAGTAACTGAGTACCTAATAACTTAAAGCCTCCTCCGTAGAATAAACCCTGAGCTTTAGGCATTGTATCAGTACCGCAGGCAAATAATCCAACACAGATAGTACCAAGTAGACCATTACCAAAATGAACAGCGACAGCCCCAACTGGATCATCAATATGTAATTTATAATCTAATAACCAAGTAAAGAAACAAACAGTAAATCCTGATAAAATACCAATAATACAAGCACCCATTACATTAACTGCATCACATCCAGCAGTGATTGCAACTAAACCTGCGAGTGAACCGTTTAAGCTCATAGCTACATCAGGTTTACCATATTTTAACCAAGTAAAGATCATTACAGTACATGTTGCAAGTGCTGGTGCAACAGTAGTAGTTGCGAAGATAGTTGCTAACTGTGTACCATTTTTAGCAGCAGCACCGTTAAATCCATACCAGCCAAACCAAAGAATAAATACACCTAAAGCACCAATAGTTAAACTATGACCAGGAATACCATTTGGGCTTCCATCTTTATTAAACTTACCAATACGAGGACCAAGAAGTTTAGCCCCAATTAAAGCAGTTAAACCACCAACGAAGTGAATAACTGCACTACCAGCAAAATCATGGAATCCCATTGCTGTTAACCAGCCATCAGGTCCCCAAACCCAATGAGCTTCAATAGGATAAACAATTAAAGAAATAACGAATGAATAAATACAATAACTTAAGAACTTAGTTCTTTCTGCCATTGCTCCAGATACGATCGTTGCTGCAGTTGCACAGAATACTAAGTTGAATACGAAACTAGACCAATCAGTTGATGCAAAGTTAGTTAATGGACCATTTCCAAAACCAACCCATCCAATAAATCCGTTAGCTACATCACTCCCACATAAGAAGCTATAACCTACAATAAGAAAAGCAACAGTTCCTAAACAGAAATCCATCAAGTTCTTCATGATGATATTTCCGGCGTTCTTAGCACGGGTGAACCCTGCCTCAACCATTGCGAAGCCTGCCTGCATAAAGAATACAAACGCGGCACCAATTAAATACCATATACCAAAAACTTCAGTTAAAACCTTTGCCATAAGCACTCCCCCTTTATCATGTTTATGTTTTCTTTTTACCTTTCTGGTATGACTGCATTATACGAATAGAAAATAGTCAAGTCAATAAGAAATTATCAACATAACGTTAATTTATCATACACATATATCGGAATAAACGAAAAAATAGACCATATATTCATGATAAAATGAATTATCAAAAGATAATAAAAAATATTATAAAGTGATAAAAAATTATTAAATAATGTATAATTTTTATATTATGTCATAAAAAATGCGATAAAAAAGAAAATCATGGTATACTTTTTTTTAAGGGTAATTATAAAAGAGGGGAAAGTTTTTTATTCCATCCAGAAGAAGATATGGCTGCACTTATGAATAAAGCACATCATTCTCAGGTTGTGACTATTGATAAAACATATCATCTTCTTAGTGCTTTTACACTAGAAGATGTTGTGAAAGCTTTAGAACAAGCGAAACATGTTTATATATTTTTGTCTGTGATGATTTTAGACATAAACTTATGAGGATAGGGAAGTCTTCTAGTGATTGTCCTGATATTCATTTACAGATGAGTTTTGTATCTGTTATGACACAAGAAGATTTAGCTATCTTTGTTTCATATTGTGGAGAAACAAAAGGTATAGTCACTGCTGCTAAATAGGCAAAGGAAATGAACATCCCATCTGTCGCAATTACACAATCTGCTTATAATAAGCCTGGTAAGTTAGTAGATCATGTATTAACTATTCCTTCACAGGAACAGCCATTACGTATCGGAGCGATGAGTTCTCGTTATTTTTCACTTATTGTTGTTGATCTTCTTTACTATGGATTAGTGAAACGTAATAAAGAAGAATATGCACAAAAGATTATTAATACAAGACGTATTATTCAAGAAATGGAAAAGTAGGTGTAAGTTATGGAAAAGATAGAAAAATGGATATCAAACAACAAGGATATCGAACAGGAATTAATACGACTGAGAAGACATTTTCATGAACATCCAGAAGTAGGTCATCCTCTTCCTCAGACACAGGAATATATAGTGAAACTGCTTGAAATGTATGGTTATGAGAATATTATTGTGAATCCCGGAGGAAGTATTGAAGTACTTGTAGGACCTCATGATAAGAAGATACTTTTACTTAGAAGTGATATGGATGCATTACCTTTAGTAGAACATACAAACTTACCTTTTAAATCTATTAATGGATCTATGCATGCCTGTGGACATGATATGCATGCCTCTATGATGTTGATGTGTGCCAAACTATTAAAAAAGAATGAAAAGAAACTCAAAGGGCAGATCAAGATTGTTTTCCAACCTCATGAAGAAGGACTAGTGGGTTGTAAGATGATGATTGAAGATGGGGTATTAAAGTATCCTCGTGTTGATGCTGCAGTAGGGTTACATGTTATGCCTGCCACAGAAGATAAGACAGGAACTATACGTACAATCCGTAAAGCGATGACAACAGCGTCTACAATCTTTGAAATCAATATTACAGGTAAGAGTTCACATGGTTCTATGCCAGAAAAAGGTATTGACGCACTGCGTGTGGCTGTTCATATATATCAGCAATTACAGGAAATCATTCCTAAAGAAATCAGTATGAGTCATGATGATGTACTTACAATTGGTATTATGAATGCAGGTAAAGCCCATAACATTATTCCAGAAAAAGCCTATATGAAATGTTCACTAAGAAGTTATCGTCCAGATGATCAGGAATATATTATGGGAAGAGTCAATGAATTAGTTCAAAGTATTGCCTCTATGTATCATGCCCAGGCAGGGATCACAATCTTACAGCAGGCACCAAGTGTCTATAATGATCCTGCATTACTTAAATCTATTATGGATGAAGAAAAAGATGTATTTGGTGGTTATATCAAGAAGTTAGAACTTCCTCTTACTATCTCAGAAGACTTTGGCCATATTACTGCCAATGTACCTTCACTCTTTGTGACTCTTGCTGCAGGATGTAAACAGGATGGTTATATTTATGGTCTTCATAACAAAGCCACTATCTTTGATGAAGGTTGCCTAATGTATGGCCTGTATTTCTTATATAATGCTGCAATGAATTGGAATGTGAAGTACTAAATATCTTGCATTTACAAAAAGAGAACAGGTATAATATTTAACAATGATGAATGGGAGAAAATAAACGAAAATGAACAAGATTGATCAAAAAACAGTATATACGATTAAAGCACTTTGTGCAGATATGATTCAGAAAGCAAATTCAGGACATCCAGGACTTCCTTTAGGGGCTGCTGGATTCACTCATGTATTATGGTCACAGGTATTAAACCATAGTGCAAAGCATCCTGAATGGATTAACAGAGACCGTTTTATTTTATCAGCAGGACATGGTTCAAGCATGCTTTATAGCTTATTACATCTATATGGTTATGGCTTAACTATGGATGATTTAAAGCAGTTTAGACAGTTAGGTTCACTTACACCAGGACATCCAGAATATGGACATACAGTAGGTGTAGATGCCACTACAGGTCCACTAGGACAGGGCTTAGGCATGGCTGTTGGTATGGCAATGGGTCAGGCTCATTTAGCCACTGTATTTAATAAACCAGGTTATGATCTATTTGATCATTATGTTTATGCATTAGCTGGTGATGGATGTATGATGGAAGGAATCTCTTCAGAAGCATTATCACTCGCTGGTACACTTAAGTTAGAAAAGCTCATCATCTTATATGATTCAAACAACATTTCTATCGAAGGTAACACAAACATCACATTTACAGAAAATGTATCAGACAGAGTAAAGGCATTTGGTTTTGAAACATTGACTGTAGAAGATGGAGATAACTTAGATGAAGTACTTGCTGCATTAGAAAAAGCAAAAACTATTAAAGGTAAACCTAAGTTCATTGAAATCAAGACTACAATCGGTAAAGATAGTCCAAATGAAGGTTCAGAAAGCACTCATGGTGCACCATTAGGTGCTGATAACATCAAAGCACTTAAAGAAAAACTTGGTCTTCCACAGGAAGAATTCTATGTACCAGAAGACGTATATGACTATCTAGCTTCTACACAAAAACGTGTAGATGATTTATATGATGCATGGACTTCTATGCAGGATAAATATTTTGAAGAATATCCAGAAATGAAGATTGTATGGGAACAGTATTTTAACCCTGACTTTGCAAGAATCTTTAAGGATAACCCATTATTCTGGGCTAATAAACATCACAATATTGCAACACGTGCTGCAAGTGGTGAAACAATGAACCTTATTAAGAACTTTGCCCCTAACTTCATTGGTGGTTCAGCTGACTTAGGACCTTCTAATAAGACAGTTTTAAATGGTGAAGGTGAATTCAGTGCAGACAACTATGGTGGACGTAATATTCACTTTGGTGTAAGAGAACAGGCTATGGCTGCAGTAGGTAATGGGTTAATGTTGTATGGTGGATTAAAAGCATATGTGGCTACATTCTTTGTATTTAGTGACTATGTAAAACCTATGGCTCGTTTATCTTCATTAATGAAGCTTCCACTTACTTATGTATTTACTCATGACAGTATTGGTGTAGGGGAAGATGGACCAACACATGAACCAGTAGAACAGTTGACTATGCTTCGTGCAATGCCTAACATGTATGTATTTAGACCATGTGATGAATTTGAAACAAAAGCAGGCTGGTATGTCGCAATGAGCTCAAAAGAAACACCTACATCTCTCATCCTTTCTAGACAGGACTTACCTAAGATGGTAGGAAGTAACAGAGGTGCCTTAAGAGGTGGTTATATCATTGATGACTGTATGAGTAAGCCAGATATCATCATCATTGCATCAGGCTCAGAAGTAGACTTAGCAGTTAAAGCCAAAGAACAATTAAAAGACTCTAACTTAAATATCAGAATCGTTTCTATGCCTTGTCAGGAATTATTCAGAGAACAGTCTGAAGAATACAAGGAATCTATTTTACCATCATGTGTAGAAAATAGAATTGTTGTAGAAGCAGGAAGCCGTTTATCTTGGGGTGAATTTGTAGGACTCAAGGGCAAATATGTCACTATGGATACATTTGGTGCTTCAGGTAAGCCAGCAGACTTATTCAAGGAATTCCATTTAACTGTAGAAGATGTAATCAAAGCTATCAAAGAATTCTAAACAAATTTGTTTTAGCCTCCTATAATAGTATTATAAGGAGGCTTTTTTATGTGGATTCTTTTTGCATTAGGTTCTGCCTTTTTTGCAGGACTTACAGCAGTTCTCGCAAAATGTGGTATTGAACATACAAACTCTCACTTAGCGACTGCATTACGTACAATTGTGGTACTTGTCTTCTCATGGATTATGGTAGGAATAGTTGGATCATTCTCTTCTATTAGTACAATCACGCATAAGACATTCCTATTCTTAATTCTTTCTGGAATATCTACTGGAGCGAGCTGGTTATGTTACTTTAAGGCATTACAGCTAGGTAATATCAATAAAGTTACGGCTGTAGATAAGACAAGTGTCGTATTGACTATTATTCTTTCTTTTCTCTTCTTTAAAGAAAGCGTCACAGTCTATAAAATCATAGGTATAATCATTCTTACAACAGGTACATATTTAATGGTAGAAAAAAAGGAAGATAATAAACAGACAAATAATGCCTGGTTACTTTATGCCGTGCTTTCAGTTATTTTTGCAAGTTTGACGACTATACTTGGTAAGATAGGAATCACAAATATTGAAAGTAATCTAGGTACAGCCATTCGTACAAGTGTTGTACTTATTATGAGCTGGATTGTGGTCCTTGTGACACATAGTCAAATGAATATGAAAAGTATTCCTAAGAAAGAATATCTCTTTATTGTGTTGTCAGGATTTGCAACAGGAGGTTCATGGCTATGCTTCTATCATGCCCTGCAAAGTGGACCAGCAAGTTTAGTCACTCCTATAGATAAGCTTAGTATTCTTTTTACTGTATTATTCTCTTATCTTATTTTTCATGAGAAACTCTCTAAGAAATCATTACTTGGATTAATACTAATAGTATCTGGTACCTTGGTTATGCTTCTCTAACAAACTCTAACATTTTTGTTCACAAACCTTCTCTATAGTGTTATTATAATTTTGTTAGTTAGGACTAACAGAGGAGGAAAAGAATATGAAAGACTTATTTAAAAACAAATTATTATGGTCATTTGTAGGTGGTGTAGCCGCTACAGTGGCAGGTAGTAAGTTCGTAAAGAGCGATTGCGCAAGAAATGCAGCTGTAAAATCAGTTGCTACTGGTATGCAGTTAAAGGATCAGGCACTTGCATCATATGATACAATTGTAGAAGACGCAAAAGATATCTATGCTGAAGCTAAAAGCAAGAAAGAAGCAAAATAGGAAATAGTCATTTCCTATTTTTTAGGTGATAAGAGAATGTTAGAGTATCAGATTGTACATGACATACCAGGACGTATGAGAATACGTTATGGACGTTATCGCTTTTCTAGAAATAAGGCACTGGCCTTACACTTCGCATTATGTAAATGGGATATGGTTGAATCAGCTGATGTCAATGAAAGAACAGGTTCTATTTTGTTCACTTATAGTGTTGATCAAAGAGATGCTTTGATTGACAAAATCAACTCTTTAGATATCCCTCACTTTGATGACACACTCTATGAAAAACTCATTAAAGAAAACAAATATCTTATAGATCACCGTGATATCAACGATCAATACATTGGAAAATTTACTGGTATTATTGTTAGAAGATATGCCTCTAAATGGTTTCTGCCATTACCAATAAGAAACATATTAACCATTTATCATACCATCCAGTATGTAAAAGAAGGACTTGATTCTCTTGTACATAAACGCATTGATGTACCAGTGCTTGATGCCACTAGTATTTCTGTTTCTTTATTATCAGGACAATGGAATACAGCACGTAATATCATGTTCCTATTGAATATCTCTTCATTACTTGAAGACTATACAAAGAAAACAACATCATTACAGCTTAAAGAAACATTGTCTGTTAATATTGATAAAGTATGGGTATTAGAAGAAGGAAAAGAAAAACAGATTCCTACAACTCATTTACAGAAAGAAGATATTGTCGTTGTACAGACAGGTTCTATGGTACCAGTAGATGGTGAAGTGATGAATGGTGAAGCCATGATCAATGAATCAAGCTTTACTGGTGAACCTTTAAGTAAGATGGTTAAACAAGGAAGTTCTGTCTTTGCAGGGACTGTTGTAGAAGAAGGAAAGATTTATATCAAGGTAAGAAATCTACAATTAGAAAGTCGTATTAATAAGATTGTAGATATGATTGATACAAACGAATCACTTAAAGCTGGTATCCAATCTGGTGCTGAACATCTTGCAGATGCGATTGTACCTTATAGCTTTGTAGCTTTCTTTGGATTACTTCTTGCCACAAGAAGTTTGACACGTGCATCTTCTGTATTGCTTGTAGATTATTCATGTGCTATCAAACTTTCTACATCTATTTCTATAATTAGTGCAATGCAGGAAGCAGGTCGTCATTCTGTTATGGTTAAGGGTGGTAAATACCTAGAAGCAATGGATCAGGCAGATACAATTGTCTTTGATAAAACAGGGACCCTTACAAATGCTCAGCCATTTGTCCAGAAAGTGACACCATTAGGAAACTATACACGTGAAGAAGTATTACGTATTGCAGCTTGTTTAGAAGAACACTTCCCACATAGTGTAGCAAATGCGATAGTAAAACAGGCATCACTCGAACAATTACATCATGAAGAAGAACATGCTGAAGTGAAGTATATTATTGCGCATGGTATTGCGACTATTTATCGTGATCAACGCGCTGTCATTGGTAGTGATCATTTTGTATTTGAAGATGAACATATTGCTAAAACAGAAGAAATAGAAACACTTATTAATAATCTTCAAAGTGAAGGAGCAAGCTCTTTAATATTCTTAGCGATAGGTGGAGAACTTGCAGGTATTATTTCTATTTATGATCCACTTAAACCAGAAGCAAAAGAAACAATCATGAATCTAAGAAGCAGTGGTTTTAAGAATATCATTATGTTGACAGGTGATAGTGAGAATGCAGCTAAGCATATTGCAGAAGAACTCAATATTGATGGCTATTTAGCTGGTGTATTACCAGAAGACAAAGCTAATTATGTCAAGAAACTTAAAGATGAAGGACATACCGTTGTTATGGTAGGAGATGGTGTTAATGATACCCCAGCCTTATCTTGTGCAGATGTATCTATTTCCTTACAGGATAGTTCAGATATTGCGAGAGAACTTGCAGATGTTACATTAACATCTTCTTCACTAGAAGAAATTGTCGTATTTAAACAGTTATCTGCACTATTAATGAGACGTATTAAGCGTAACTATACAAGAATAGTTACTTTAAATACTGGTTTAATCTTATTAGGTATGTTTGGTATATTACCAGCAAGTACAACATCACTTATTCATAATGGTTCTACATTTATCTTTGCGATATCATCTTCTACATCATTATTAGAAAATTGATGTATAGCCCCTTTTTGGGGCTTTTTAATTTCCTAGGAAAACTACAAATGTCAACTTAAGTTTACATGATAGTTGGTGGAGGAAACTGCCTTTTCGCACTACACTTGTGGAGGCACTATTCATAGAACTTTAATACGTCGTGAGCAAGAATTCCACCACTTCTAAAATAGGGGAATTGCGGTAAATGGCGTTTGTTTTGTCTTTATCATCAGCTTAAAATGTGCATTAAACATTGTAATAAGATGATAGATGATGTGATTTCAAATCGTCTCAGGGAGATGTTTGAGAATCTATCTTAAGACATATAGGTTAGGGATTAGTCGAATATAACGCTTGTAGACACCATTTAGTCTTAACGGTAGTGTAAGGTTACTAGCCAGGCAGTGGTGGTTGAAGCAAGAATTCCTAATTTCTAAGTGAAGCGTAAGTCGGGGTAGTTCGCAATGATATTGTTGCATATCCATTTTTTTGACAAAGCTGCAAAGTGTTGTCAACCTTGCATAAATTGGTCTTATAAGTTGTTTGGATATAGAAATTTCTTGCTCAAATAGTAAAAATGAGATTGTGACACCACTGGTGTCACAATTCAAAAAGTGGACGATAAGCCAATGGTCATTCACACCAAGAAGAAAGCCAAGATTTATGAGATGTATCTGATGGTGACGGATAAGCAGATGTGATCGTAAAAACTGCCAATCCAGTATGTGCAAGTAGCACGGACTTAGCAACAATATGATAGGGAAGCTGTAGATTTACTTGAATGTATACAAGAAAAGAGCCTGTCTAATAATAGACAGGCCAGACAAAAAGGAAAATATATTATGAAAAAAACATTCTATAAGTATACTAATAAATTCCTGGTATCAATGCAAATGAATACAAAAAAACAAATAAAAAACTTTAATTAAAACCCCTTATAAATATTATATTATAAATAATAAAAAAGCCTTGCGGGAGTTGCATCCCAATAGGCTTTTTTATTTAAGGAGTGAACTTAATGTTTATTAAGTTCCTCTATGATTATTGTAGAAAACTCTATTACTAAAATCAATAAAATTCAAAAAACTAGAAAAAATTATAGATTATCCTTTAATCTTAATGTGTGTAGGCTTATTTCTAGTTCATCATTCTTTAGAATATGTGCTTTTTTGATTGATTCTAAGTTCGCACAGTCTTTCCAATTACCCACAATATCGAAATACAGTAGGTAATACACCATATTCTTCTCATATTTCTTGATCATGTTTAATATTAATAGACTTAACGATTGAATAGGATACATCAGGATATTCTTTACTTCATAGATCTTACTATAAGTGAAACAGTTCTTTCTTGATATAAATTTTATAGATTAACTCCAATAGAATTAACGGTTTGATGGGTATATTACCCATCTTTTTAAATACGCGAAATTTACATCTTCTCTAATGGAAAGGAGATTTGTAGTGTGGGTATTGCTATCACGTTTACGTGATAGCGTATCCTCAAGTTACGAGGATGTGAAAAGTGTTTAAAAAGATTGAAGAAGTGAGTAAGTTATCAGGAGTCAGTAAGCGTACATTACAATATTATGATGATGAAGGTATATTACCTGTTAAGCGCTCAAAGAATAATTATAGACTTTATGATGATGAAACAATGGAAAGACTATGGGAAATATTATGGTATAAGGAAATGGGTTTTGATTTAAAGGAAATCAAACTAATTTTAGAAGGAATGAAGCAGGAAACTGTAATAAAAGAGAAGGTAAATAAAATCAATAATACGATAAGAGTATTAGAGGAACAAAAGAAAGTGATAGAATATATACAGAGATATTCTATTCCAGCAAAGATTGAAGAGAATAATAAGACTTATAAAGATCAAATTAAACAAATAAGAAAAGAACAAGGTATGTAGGAGGGAAGAACTTATGAAATTCAATGAAATAATAGATGATGTCAAAGATAGTATCAATGATACTAAATTGAAAGTAGTTAAAGCAGTTGATGATGCAGAGTTAGATAAGCGTGCTAAGGAATTTGGAAATTCTGCAGGAGATAAATTAAAAAGTATTGATATACAGAAAATGGGCACTGAAATATTTGATACAGTTTCTCAGGGTGCAAAAGATGGTGCTTCATTTGTATCACAAGGACTTAAAGATGGTGGAGATATGATTAATAAAGGGGCTGAGTCTTTTAAGAAATCTGTAGCAGATTTTAAAGAACAGAAAGAAGTCAGTCTTGATGATCAATTACATGATGCAGTGAATAAGTATAATGCGGAATATGCTGAGTTTGAAGGCTATGGTTCAGCTATATTAATACAAAGAGAACGTTCAGTAGATGTGTTGAATAATGTAGAAATATTGATAAATAGTATTGCAAATCATCCTAAGAGTTTTGATGTAGATCTTCAGGATATTCAGTTAGATAAGAAGAAGTTTAAAGATGTATGTGATTATGCTGTAGATGAATTAACTGCAGCAAAGAAATCAGCATTAAGTGCAGGAGCAGGATTATCATGTGGTGTTGCCGTTGCAAGCTTAGCACCTAGTGCAGCGATGTGGGTTGCTACGACATTTGGTACAGCATCTACAGGAACAGCCATATCTGCATTATCAGGTGCTGCAGCAACAAGCGCACAATTAGCTTGGCTTGGAGGAGGTGCTCTAGCAGCTGGTGGTGGAGGCATGGCTGCAGGAAATGCAATCTTAGCTCTTGCAGGACCTGTTGGATGGTCTATTAGTGGTGCTACATTACTTGCATCAGTGGTGTTATTTGCTAACAAAAAGATGAAGTTAAGCAAAGAGAAAAAAGAAGAGATTGAAGCAGTTTTACGTAATGTAGAAACTATTAAAGAGATTAATTATACAGTTAAACAATTACATGATAAGACAGCAAAGTTAAGAGAAATGTTGAATACTCAATATGGTCAGTGTATGCCTTGTTATGGAAAGAATTTCTTAGAACTATCTGAAGACCAACAAATGTTGTTGGGAACTCTTGTGAATAATGCAAAGTCACTTGCTGCAACACTTAGTGAAAATGTAGGGGTGTAGTGGAAATGATGGATAAGACTAAAAATATTAAAAGTGGACAGGAACAAGCTGTTGCTTCTTGGATTAACTATTTAAATCAAGAACGCTTGGATCAGTTAACTAAGGCATTGAATAAAGAACAGTTAAATCTAAATGAAGCCATGGCTACTATAAATGAAACATTAAATAAAATTAGTGTAGATATAGTTAATAATGGAAAAGGTCGTGGTGGTGTAAAGGGAATGCATGGGTTTATTGCGGAAGTTTCAGAATGTGGTATTGGTAATGCACGAGAACAGATAGTTGGTAAAGCACCTATTTATACTTGGATCAATGATGATGGCCCTGCAGACTTACAAAGAGGTAATATTCTAATTCAACAGAAATTTGCGAGTTCAGGGAATCATTTATCACTATGTGCTATTCGTCAACATTTACATATGTACCCCTATTTCCTTGATGAAGATGGAGTGTATGTCATTCCGAAAGATCATTATGATAAAATAAAATGGTTGCTGTCTATTCCAGAAGAAAAGGCTAATAAGATGCCTACTTCTACAGGTGAGTTTTCATTAAAACAGTGGAAAGAAGTGCATAAGTTTTTTGAAGAAGGGGATATTCCTCTTGAAAAAGTAGAACCATCTAAATTGAGATATGATGAGGTTCAGAAGGATACTTATGAAGAGACTTTTTCAAAAGAAGTTGATAGCTTAAAGAAAACAAATAAGGAAAGAGTAGCTCATGCAAAAGAGGAAGCTGCACCTAAATTATCTGAAGGCGTAAAAGCAACAGTTGTTTCTGCAGGAATTGAAGGAGCTTCATCACTATGCTTAGAAATCAATAAAAAGAGAAAAGAAGGAAAGAAACTTGAAGATTTCAATGGTGATGATTGGAAAGATATTGCAGGAGCAACAGGAAAAGGTACTTTAAAGGGTGGTATTAGAGGTGCATCAATTTATACACTTTCTAACTATAGTGCAACACCTGCAGCAGTAGCGAGTGCTATAGTAACAGCATCCTTTGGAGTGGCAGATCAAGTTTATCAATTAAAACAAGGACAAATAGACGAACAAACATTTATAGAAAATTCTGAAATGTTGTGCTTGGATGCATCAATAAGTGCATTATCTTCATTTGCAGGACAAGTGCTTATTCCTGTACCAGTTATAGGTGCAGTTATTGGTAATACAGTAGGAACTATGATGTATCAGATTGCGAAAGATAACTTCTCATCTTATGAACAGAAGATATTTGAAGAGTATAGAAAATCAATATGTCTTGTAGATAAAGAACTCAATGAACAGTATCAAGAGTTTGTAGATGAAATGGGTAAAGATATGCAGATATTTATGGAATTACTTGATAAAGCATTTGCGCCAGATATATCTCTTGCGTTTGAAGGATCTATTGAGTTAGCTAAATCATGTGGTGTTCCAACTGATGAAATATTAGATAGTAAAGATAAAGTAGCTGCATACTTTCTAGATTAAGAGAAATGGAGTAAAGGACCTGGAATGATTTCCAGGTCCTTTACTTAATGGTTGGATAATGTTTTATTCTAGAAGTTACAATTTGTGAAACAACTGCTTTTAAACTAATAGATAACAGAGTCTAAATTCAATAGAATTAAATGCTTTTCATTAATGATTTTACTAATAGTAGCAAGAATAGTGTCACCAATTTCAAAGTTACCAGTAACAAGCCCTGGAATACCATGGATATCAGCAATAGCACCACGATGTGTAGTCTTTACTATTTTAACCTTAACACTGTCAAATTTATTTAGATCTTGCACTCTATTTTCGAATGTTTGATCATTCATGTGTTTAACAGTCAGATACATATCACCTTTACGTTCACCGAGTTCTGTGGCTTCAAATTCGTCACCAATTTTCACTTTTTCAGTGATAGGAAGCATTAAGTCATTAATTTCTTCTGAATGAAGATATCCATAGCTATTATGACCATCCAAATCAATGTAATTACAAACAGCAAAATTATCATCAAAATCAATTACTTTAACTTTCATAAAAGTATCCTCCTTTATTCTTCACCTATAACCTATCAATTGTTTCGTATTATAGAACTAGAAGTTATTCAAGTAATAATTCTAGTTTTTTATTTTATCTAGAAGTGATATCATATCACTGAAGAGAAGTTAATCATTATAACTTGAGACATCCGTAAGGT
>NZ_JACRWG010000055.1:0-15077 GCF_014306455.1 Catenibacterium faecis | reverse complement strand
TCATCGATATTACCTCCGGCAAGATAATATCAATAAAATGAAAAAGGACAAAATAATTATGTAGGTTTTCCAACATTCTTATGTTGTCTTTTACCTACATTTTTATTTTATCCTTAGCAGTTCTTTACATACCGTCCATTATTTTCTCCTAAGTAGCAATATATTGCACGAAAGTTTATTTAAATTGAAAAAAGAGATCTTATTTCAGATCTCTTAATAGTTCATCTAACTTTGGTGGTAATGCTTCTATCAGCATATCAGCTAATTCTTCAGGTTTCAACTTATATCCCCCTGTTGCCCACTCTACTGTCATAGTAATAGATCCATGACAATACATTTCTAATAAAAATTCTATATCTGGTGGGATATTATCACCTAGTTTTCTCTTAATAATATTCTGATAGAAAGTGAGAATACAATTATAATCATAGTTTTCTACATTATTATAATCTTTAGATTTAAATGCTTCTTTAAAGAATACCCTATCGTTATAAATAAATTGGAACTTCTTAATAAGCCCTTCTCTTAATGTTTCACTATTACCAATCTGTAAGAAAGACTTATCTGCCAATACTTCAAAATACCAGTTCACAAGATCATATTTATCACGAAAATAACGGTAAAATGTCTGTCTAGTCTTACCGCTCATTTCCACAATATCAGTCACTGTGATCTTATCAAGAGACTGATGATTCATCAATTGTTTGATGCATTCTGCAAATACATATCGTGTATCTCCCAAGATTCTCACCGCCTTTTGTAACATTATAACAAACCTATCTCTAAAAATAAAGAAGACAACCCCAATAGAGGTTGTCTCTTAATGATTAAAGTTCGATATCACAAAGTTCTGAAGCTAAACCAATGTATGAAGCAGGTGTCATATCTAATAAAGTCTGACGATCTTCATCACTTAACTGTTCTAAGCTCTTTGCGAATGCCTGAATATCTTCCTGAGAAATATTCTTACCACGAGTTAAGGCCTTAAGTGTATCATAAGCATCTGGTACACCATATTTTCTTAACATTGTCTGGATAGGTTCTGCAAGAACTTCCCATTTTTCATTTAAGTCTTTTGCAAGCTTTTCTTTATTTACAACACACTTAGCTAAACCACCAGTTGTTTCAGAAATAGCCTGTAATGAATATCCGAAGCATAATCCTAAGTTACGCTGACTTGAAGAGTCTGATAAGTCTCTCTGCATTCTTGACTTAGGAAGCTTGTTAGATAATGCAACACATAGATTATTTGATAAATCAATGTTTGCTTCAGAGTTTTCAAAACGGATTGGGTTAACCTTATGAGGCATAGTTGAAGAGCCAACTTCACCCTTAACAGGAATCTGTTTAAAGTATTCCATTGAGATATATAACCACATATCTACATCTAAGTCAGCCAATACATTGTTGAAATGACGGATACCATCTAAGATATGACAAGTATAGTCATGAGATTCAATCTGAGTAGTTAATGGATTGAATGTAAGTCCTAAATAGTCTTCTACGAATTCCTTATTTAATGTAGGCCAATCTTCGTTAGGGAAGGCTGTTAAGATAGCACTGTAGTTACCAGTTGCCCCATTGAATTTTGCTTTAATCTTGACATTTTCAACGTTTTCAATACTAGAAAAGAAACGATAAGCATAGACTTTGAATTCTTTACCAATAGTTGTAGGTGTAGCAGGCTGTCCATGAGTATGTGCAAGCATTGCATCATCCTTATGATCTACTGCTAATTTATTGATCATTGAAGCAAATTCTTTAGCTGCAGGTAACCAAACATCCTTTAAGCCATGTTTAATCATACATGCATATGATGTATTATTAATATCTTCAGAAGTACATCCGATGTGTACATAACTTTCTAAATGTTCATAACCTAAAGCTTTAAGTTTTTCATCAATGAAATATTCTACTGCCTTTACATCATGTCTTGTAACAGATTCGATTTCTTTAATTCTCTTGAAAGAATCAAAGTTGAAATCCTTAGAAATCGCAAGAATATCATCTACCTTGTTAGGATCAACCTTGTCTAAAGTTTCTGTATGAAGGTGATCCAACTGGAACTTCAACCACTGGATTTCTACAAACACTCTATACTTAACAAGTGCATATTCACTGAAATAATCAGCTAACTGATCTTTAATCTTGCCATAACGTCCATCTAGAGGACAGAGTGTCATACTTTCAAATTCTAATTTATCCATTCGTTATTCTCCTTTAAAATACTTCACGCCGGCTTCAAATAACTTCTGATCCATTTCACCGTAGATGTTAAGGTCTCTGTTTTCACCCTGACGTTCAGAATGACCCATCTTACCTAATACTCTACCATCTTCAGAAACGATACCTTCAATACCATACATAGAACCATTAGGGTTATATGGAGATTCCATAGTCACATTTCCATTTGGATCAACATACTGGAATGCTACCTGACCATTATCAATTAACTGATCAAGCACTTCCTTAGGTGCAACGAAACGTCCTTCACCATGAGAAATAGGGATAATATGTTCATCACCTAACTCTACATTAGCAAGCCATGGAGACTTCACGCTAGATACTCTTGTAGTCACCATCTGAGATAAGTGGCGTCCAATTGTATTGAATGTTAGAGTAGGATCATCTTTACTCATATCCTTAATATGTCCATGAGGAAGTAAACCAAGTTTTACTAATGCCTGGAATCCATTACAGATACCAATCATCAAGCCTTCACGATTGTCTAATAAATCATCGATTGCAGCCTTTAATCTTGGGTTACGTAATACAGTTGCAATGAACTTACCTGAACCTTCAGGTTCATCACCAGCTGAGAAACCACCTGGTAGCATCATGATCTGTGCATTATGGATTGCTTCTTCTAATTCATCAACAGACTTCTTAATATCTTCTTCTGTCTTATTTCTAATAAGAACAAGCTGAACCTTTGCACCTGCTTTTTCAAATGCACGTTTAGAATCAAATTCACAGTTAGTTCCTGGGAATACAGGAATAACAACATTGACTTCATCATACTTCTTAGAAGCAAACATCTTGCCTCTTTCATTGCAGTCACCAGTACATACTTCAGTAGTAGGTGCTTTTGCTGTAGTAGGATATACAGATTCTAATGGTGCACAGTTGATTTCATATGCATCATCAAGTGTCACTTTCTCACCCTTATATGATACAGCCTTTTCTTCATTTGTAGAAGCAATAATACGAATATTTTCATATCCTGCAACAACTTCAGCGCTGTCTACTTCTACAATGATATGTCCAAAGTTCTTTTCAACTAAGTCATTAAGTGTTAAAGCATCATCAAATGCTACACCAATTTCATTACCAAATGCCATCTTATAAACAGCTTCAACTAAACCACCGTCTTTAACTGTATAAGCTGAATAAGCCTTTCCAGACTGAATTAAAGCTTCTACAGCATCAAACTGTTTTCTTAAAGTTTCAAAATCAAATACATGGAATTCATCCTTTGGAAGCATAAATTCTACTAATACATGTCCTGCTTCTTTTAATTCAGGAGTGATGACTTTGTGTACATCTCCACCAGTAATCGCAAATGATACTAAAGTTGGAGGAACATCTAAGTCTTCAAATGAACCTGACATAGAATCCTTACCACCAATTGAAGGTAATAATAATTCTTCCTGAGCACGATAAGCACCAAGTAATGCACTAAATGGTTTACCCCATCTCTTAGGATCATTTAATAACTTTTCAAAGAATTCCTGGAATGAGAAACGGATTGTATGCCATGTACCACCCATTGCGATGATCTTTGCAACAGATTCTACAACTGCATTGATTGCACCATGATATGGTGACCATTCAGAAATAAGTGGGCTATAACCATAACTCATTAATGAACATGTAGTTGTTTCTTTTCCTAATACTGGAATTAATGCAGCCATACCTTCAGTTTCTGTACGGTAAGTCTTACCACCAAATGGTGAAAGAACAGTACCATTACCGATGGAAGAGTCAAAACGTTCTACTAAGCCCTTCTGAGAAGCTGTAGATAAACGTGATAATACTTCTTTAGTTGTTTCAGTAAAGTTTTCTTTTGCTTCTGGATTGAATGGTGCCTTATCAAAATCAGGTAATTCTACATGGATATCCTGATAACGTTTAGCTCCTGCTTCATCTAGGAAGTCTCTAGAGATATCTACAATAGTATCTCCCATATATTTCATAGTTAAACGGTTCTTATCTGTAACTGTTGCCACCTGTACAACTTCAAGGTTTTCATCATGAGCAGCCTGGATACAGAAGTCTTTATCACATTCATTGATGACAATAGCCATACGTTCCTGTGATTCACTAATTGCAAGTTCAGTACCATTTAAACCTTCATATTTCTTTAATACTGCATCTAAGTTAATATCAAGACCAGGTGCTAATTCACCAACTGCAACGCTGACACCTCCAGCACCAAAGTCATTACATCTTACAATCTTCTTAGAGAATTCTTTATTTCTAAATAATCTCTGAATCTTTCTTTCTTCAACTGGGTTACCTTTCTGTACTTCAGCACCAGCAGTTTCAGTAGTCTTTAATTCATGTTTCTTAGAAGAACCAGTGGCACCACCAATACCATCACGACCAGTACGTCCACCAATTAATAAGACAATCTGCCCATTTTCAGGAATTAATCTCTTAACCTGTTCTTCTGGTGCAGCTGCAACTACAGCACCTAATTCCATTCTCTTAGCAACATAACCCTGATCATATACTTCATGTACAAAACCAGTTGTTAAACCAATCTGGTTACCATAAGAAGAGAAACCATGAGCTGCTTCTTCACAGATCTTTCTCTGTGGTAATTTACCAGGAAGTGTATCTTCTAATTTCTGACGAGGATCACCTGCACCAGTAATACGCATTGACTGGTAAACATAAGCACGACCTGATAATGGGTCACGGATTGCACCACCTAAACATGTAGCAGCACCACCAAATGGTTCAATTTCAGTTGGATGGTTATGTGTTTCATTCTTAAACATTAATAACCAATCTTCATCACCATCAGTTGTATGAACCTTTAAACGAACTGAGCAGGCATTGATTTCTTCAGATACTTCCATATCATCCAAATAGCCACGCTTTCTAAGTTCTTTCATAGAAATAGTTGCAAGATCCATTAAAGTAAGTGGTCTCTTTGTATCTACACCATAAATAAGATGACGGCTTGCTTTATATTTTTCTACATCTTTTTCTAAGATTTCTTTAAATGCACCACTTGCGATATCAATATCAGTAATAACTGTCGCAAATGTAGTATGACGACAATGGTCTGACCAGTAAGTATCTAATACTCTGATTTCAGTTTCTGTAGGATCTCTCTTTTCTACATCTCTGAAATAATTCTGAGTTACTTTTAAGTCATCGAAGTTCATTGCAAGACTCATCTTTTCAAGTAATGCTTCAACTTCTTCATCAGTGAAACCAATAAATCCTTCAATCACTGGAACCTTCTTAATTTCAACAACAGCATCATTTAAATCTGCTGGCTTTTCTAAAGACGCTTCTCTAGAATCAACAGGGTTAATTAAATAATGTTTAATTGCTGGTAATTCATCACTAGAAATACCTTCGATTACAATAAGCTTTGCACATTTAACCTTAACGCCTTTTTCACCAGTTAATAACTGGAAGCACTGTTCACAGGCATCTGCTCTAGCATCATACTGTCCTGGAAGATATTCAATCGCAAAACTTACAGCTCCTTCTGGAATTGCATATTCTTCACGATATACTTCATCTACCATTGGCTCAGAAAGAATAGTAGGAATACCTTCTTCTAATACTTCTTCAGTAATACCCTGAAGATCATAACGGTTGACAACTGTTAAGTTAGAAACGTCAGTTAAACCAAGTCTTGTCATCAAATCATGTTTGATAGAGTCTGCTTCAACCGCATTTTCTTTTCTTTTTTCTACATAAACGCGATAAACTTTAGCCATGTTATCCTCCTAATGTAAGCCAATATCTTTACGCATATACATGCCATCAAAATGAATGTTTTCAATTGCATCATAGACTTTCTTTCTTGTTTCTTCAAGGTCATGTCCTAATGCACAAACATTTAATACACGTCCACCATTTGTGACGATTTCATTGTTTTCATTACGTTTAGTACCTGCATGGAAGACAACGATATCTTCTGGAAGATGATCTAAACCAGTAATGACTTTACCCTTTTCATAAAATCCAGGATAGCCTCCACTTGCAAGAACAACACATGTTGCCTGTTCATCTTTCCACTTAACATCTACATCTTTTAATGTATTTGTAGCACATCCATACATCACTTCATATAAATCACTTTCAAGTCTCATTAAGATAACCTGAGTTTCAGGATCACCAAAACGAACATTGAATTCTAATACCTTTACATCCTGATCCTTGATCATTAATCCAATAAAGACAACCCCACGATAATCCATATGATCTTCATGTAAGCCTTTCATGAATGGGTCAAGAATCTTTTCTTTGAAAGTCCCTTCCATACCTTCAGGTAAAAATGGGTTAGGTGATACAGTTCCCATACCACCAGTATTTGGACCTTCATTATTATCATAAATCTGTTTATGGTCTTTTGCAGATACCATAGGTACGATAGTATCATGGTCTACAAAACATAATAGAGAACATTCAAAACCAGTTAAGAATTCTTCTAAAACAACCTTCTTACCAGCATCACCAAAAGCACTGCCATCAAGCATCACTTTAAGTTCTTCTTTAGCCTGCTCTTTAGTTTCACAGATGACTACACCCTTACCTGCTGCAAGACCATCAGCCTTAACAACAACAGGAAGATCAAAAGCATCTAATGCTTTAACAGCTGATTCATAATCAGTCACTTCTTCATACTTTGCAGTAGGAATATTGTGCTTTTTCATGAAATCCTTAGAGAAGGCTTTAGAACCTTCAAGAATAGCTGATTCTTTTCTAGGGCCAAATACTTTGTGTCCTCTTTCTTCTAAATAATCAGCAAGTCCCATACATAATGGTACTTCAGGACCAATAACAGTTAAATCAATACCCTTTTCTTCAACAGTCTTTAAGATAAAAGGCATATCTTCTACACTACCTGGAATACATACAGCATCCATACCAGGATTACCAGGAATAGCATATAATTCAGTAACATGTTTACTCTGTTTTAATTTCCAGGCAATTGCATGTTCTCTTCCACCACTACCAATAACAAGAACCTTCATATAACGCCTCCTTAGTGTCTAAAATGTCTATAACCATTGAATACCATTGTCATATCATGTTCATCACAATAGTCAATAGATTCCTGATCACGAATTGATCCACCAGGCTGTACAATAGCCTTAATACCTGCTTCATCAGCCACCTGTGCACAATCACTAAATGGGAAGAAAGCATCACTTGCTAATACAGCACCATGGAAATCCTTATCAGGATTATTATGAATTGCATTTTCTAATGCCCAGATACGTGAAGTCTGTCCTCCACCAACAGCTAAAGTACATCCGTCTTTCACTAGTACAATTGCATTAGACTTAACATATTTAACAACCTTTAAACCAAATTCCATATCAGATAATTCAGCTTCTGTTGGCTGCTTTTTAGTCACTACTTTCATTTCATCAATAAGCTTAGTATTTAATTCCTGAACAAGTGCTTTACCTTCAAGATACTTAATATCATACTTAGCATCACGTGCATCAAGATTCTTAAGCTTTAATAAACGTAAGTTCTTCTTCTTTTCTAATACTTCTAAAGCATCATCATCAAAATCAGGTGCTGCAATGATTTCTAAGAAAGTCTTCTTCATTTCTAAAGCAGTTTCCTTATCAATCTTATAGTTTACAGCGATGATTCCACCAAAGATAGAAGTTGGATCACCTTCATAAGCACGCTTATAAGATTCATAACCAGTCTTACCAATAGCAACTCCACAAGGTGTTGAATGCTTAATTGCAACAGTCACTAACTGATCACCAAATTCTCTTACGCAGGCAACTGCACCATATAAGTCATTTACGTTATTGAAAGAAATTTCTTTACCATGTAACTGTTCATAATCTAATAAAGAATGCTGAACATATGGATCAACATAGGCATTTGCACTCTGCTGAGAGTTTTCACCATAACGCAAGTGATCTGTCTTCTTTAATGAAATATTTAAGATATCAGGGAATTCATCATGTACCTGATCAGCGAAATAACGAGAAATCATTGCATCATAGCTGCCTGTTAAGCTATAAGCCTTATAAGCAAGATTCATTCTGAATTCAAAATCAGTCTTATCTTCTCTAATAGCTTCTAATACAGCATCATAATCTTTTGGATCAGTAACAATCAATACATCCTTGAAGTTCTTAGCAGCAGAACGGATCATTGAAGGTCCACCGATATCAATGTTCTCAATCATTTCAGCCATTGGCTTACCAGCCTTAAGCGCTTTTTCAAACTCATAGAGATTACAACAAACAAGATCAATAGGTGTAATACCCATTTCTTCTACAGTCTTGACATGTTCTTCTACATCTCTTCTAAATAGAATACCACCATGTACTTTTGGATGAAGTGTCTTAACTCTTCCATCAAGAATTTCAGGGAAACCTGTCACATCATCAATTTCAATAGCTTTTACACCTGCTTCTAATAGTTTCTTATATGTTCCACCAGTAGAAACAACTTCAAATCCTAATTCTTCAAGACCTTTCGCAAATTCAACAATACCTTCTTTATTTGTAACTGATACTAACGCTCTTTTCAACTGATCTTCACCCTTTCATTTTCTACAGAAACACGTCCTTCACAATATAAAGCAACAGCTTCTGGTAAGATTTCATGTTCGATTTCTAAGACACGTGCCTGAATATCTTCAGGCGTCTCTAAATCTGAAATATCAACTGCTCTTTGTAAGATGATTGGTCCACCATCCACTTCTCCAGTAACGAAATGAACAGTCGCACCTGACACCTTTACGCCTCTTTTAAACACAGCTTCATGGACATGCATTCCATAGAATCCAGGACCACAGAAAGATGGAATAAGTGAGGGATGAATATTAATAATACGATTCTTATATTGTTCAATCAGCTTATCTCCAACAATAGCAAGATAACCGGCTAATACAACAACATCAATCTTTTCTTCTTCAAATCTCTTTAAGATCTCATCTTCATCCTTGATCCATTCTGCCTGAATACCATGAAGACGGGCTCTTTCTAAACCGTAAGCCTTCTTACGGTTAGAAATAACCAGACGGATCTGTCCATTGATTTTTCCGGCTTCACACGCATCGATGATGGACTGAAGATCAGTTCCACCACCAGATACGCATACAGCTATGTTTAGCATAATTCTGCTCCCTTTTCACCTTCAGCAATATAACCTACTTCATAGCTTTCATAGCCAGCAGCATTAATTGCTTCGATAGTCTTTTCAACATCTGCAGGATCAACAGCAAGAACCATACCTAATCCCATATTGAATGTGTTGTACATCATCTTTTCTTCAACGTTTCCTGCTTTTGCAATTAAGCCAAAGATAGGAGGTACTTTATAGCTGTCCTTCTTAACAACAGCCTTTACACCATCAGGTAACATTCTAGGAAGGTTTTCATAGAATCCTCCACCAGTAATATGGCTGCATCCTTTAACCTTGATGCCAGCATTCTTTACGCTCTTTAATGCTTTTACATAAATCTTAGTAGGGGCAATTAATGCTTCACCTAAAGTAGTACCTAATTCATCATAATAAGTATCTAAAGATTCTTTAGTCATTTCAAATACGCTACGTACTAAAGAGAATCCATTACTATGTACACCAGTAGATGCAATACCAACTAAAGCATCACCAGGCTTGATTGTAGAACCATCAATAATATCTTTCTTATCTACAACACCTACTGCAAAACCAGCTAAATCATAATCATCAACAGGCATTAAACCTGGATGTTCTGCAGTTTCACCACCAACAAGGGCACATTCAGACTGAATACATCCTTCAGCAACACCCTTAACGATAGTCGCAATCTTTTCAGGATAATTCTTACCACATGCAATGTAATCAAGGAAGAATAGAGGTTCTCCACCTGAACAAGCAATATCATTCACACACATTGCAACTGCATCAATACCAATTGTATCGTGTTTATCCATTACAAAAGCAAGTTTTACCTTTGTACCACAGCCATCAGTACCAGATAAAAGAACTGGTTCTTCCATATCCTTGATCTTGCTTAAATCAAAAGCACCAGCAAAACCACCAATACCACCAAGTACTTCTGGTCTCATAGTCGCTTTAACATGCTTCTTCATTAATTCTACTGACTTATAACCTGCTTCAATGTCTACTCCAGCTTTTTTATAATCCATGTTTCTTCATCCTTTTATCTATTATTTTTCCATTCTTGCAAGAACTGCTTTATAAGTTTCAATTAAATCTCCGATATCCTGTCTGAATACGTCTTTGTCATACTTCTTATTAGTATCTACATCCCATAAACGGCAAGAATCTGGTGAGATTTCATCAGCTAATACGATTTCGCCTTCTTTAGTCTTACCAAATTCGATTTTGAAATCTACTAGCTTTAAGTTTAATCTTAAGAAGAAAGCCTTAAGTAATTCGTTGATCTTTAATGTTTCAGATTTGATAGTGTTATATTCATCTCTAGTGCAAAGACCTAAAGCAACAGCGTGGTCTTCATTGATTAATGGATCACCATATTCATCATTCTTATAACTAATTTCAAAAATTGGTTCTGCTAAAACAACACCTTCCTTAGCACCAAGTCTCTTACAGAAAGAACCTGTTGTAATATTACGTACAATAACTTCTAGTGGGAAGATTTCTACTTTCTTAACTAAATCATCAGTATCATTTAACTTTTCAATCATATGAGTCTTGATACCAGCTTCTTCTAACATATCAAAGATAATACCTGAAATAGTGTGGTTTAATACACCCTTACCAGCAAACTGATCATGTTTTACACCATTACCTGCAGTTGCATCATCTTTATAATGCATTAAGATAACATCTTCATTATCAGTTGCAAAAATTTCCTTAGCTTTTCCTTCGTACATTAATTCTTTCTTTTCCATTGTTGTTTTCTCCTCTTATCTATATTTTTCTGAAATTTCGTTATTTGTATCTAAGCAGGCTTTTTCCATAGCCTGACGGTTGTTCTTTAATTTTTCACTTAATTCTGGATATTTGATTGCCATGATTTCAAGTGCTAACCAGGCAGCATTCTTAGCACCATCAATTGCAACTGTTGCAACTGGGATACCAGAAGGCATCTGGACAATTGATAATAAGGCATCCATTCCATCTAAACTTGCACCTTTAATTGGAATACCAATAACTGGTAACACTGTCATAGAAGCAACGACACCAGGTAAGGCAGCAGCCATACCAGCAGCTGTTAAAATAACATCTGTTCCATTGTTGTTGCATTCTTCTACAAATTCACTCAATGCACGATGTGCACGGTGTGCAGATAAAGCACGTACTTCAACATCTACGCCATATTCTTTTAATATAGCAATTCCTTTTTCTACCTTTGCTTCATCAGAGGCAGAACCCATAATTACTGCAGCTTTCATTTCAGTCCTCCATTATTTTCATTATGACTTTCATGATCTAGGTGCTCAGAGGCCTTTCACCTAAACTTGACCTCAATTATTAGAATAAACCAGTAATCTTACCTTCTTCATCAATATCCATATTATTAGCAGCTGGTACTTTTGGTAAACCTGGCATACGCATAATATTTCCAGAAATAGCAACTAAGAATCCAGAACCAGTATTTGGAATCAAGTCATTGATTGTTACCTTGAATCCTTCAGGACGTCCAAGTAAAGTCGCATCATCTGATAAAGAATACTGAGTTTTCGCAACACAAATTGGTAAATCACCTAAGCCCTGAGCAGTGAACTTCTTAATCTTGTTAGCTGCCTTTTTAGTGAAGACAACATCATCTGCACCATAGATTTCTTTGGCGATTGTCTTGATCTTTTCATCAATAGGCATATCTAATGAATAGATAGGTGCATAATGAGATTCTTCTGTTTCAAGGATATTTAATAGCTTGTTAGCAAGATCAATGCCTCCTTCGCCACCCTTAGCCCATACTTCAGAAATAGATACTTCAACATTTAATTCCTTACACATATCATCTAATAGCTTTAATTCAGCTTCTGTATCTGTAGGGAAAGCGTTAATAGCAACTATACAAGGTAAACCAAACTTTTTGATGTTTTCAATATGTTTAGTTAAGTTACCAATACCCTTCTTTAATGCTTCAAGGTTTTCAGTACCTAATTCTTTCTTATTAATACCACCATGCATCTTTAATGCACGAACAGTCGCAACAATGACAACTGCATCTGGATTTAAACCAGCCTGACGACACTTGATATCTAAGAACTTTTCAGCTCCTAAATCAGCACCAAATCCTGCTTCAGTAATGGCATAATCACCAAGTTTCATAGCAAGCTTTGTAGCCATGACTGAGTTACATCCATGAGCGATATTGGCGAATGGACCACCATGTACAAATACTGGAGTATGATCTAAAGTCTGTACAAGGTTAGGCTTGATAGCATCCTTTAATAATAAAGTTACAGCACCAGTTGCATGAATATCATCAACTGTGACTGGTTCACCATCATAATTATAAGCAACAATCATTCTTGCGGCTCTTGCTTTTAAATCTTCAAGAGAAGTAGATAAACATAAGATACCCATTACTTCACTTGCAACACTAATATCAAAACCATCTTCACGAGGAACACCATTTGGTTTACCGCCTAAACCAACAACAATATGTCTTAAAGCACGATCGTTTAAGTCAACAACTCTCTTCCATACAATCTGTCTAGTATCGATATTCAAAGGGTTACCCTGCTGAATAGAGTTATCAAGCATTGCCGCAATCAAGTTATTTGCTGAAGTGATGGCATGAATATCACCTGTGAAATGAAGGTTAATATCTTCCATAGGAACAACCTGGGCATATCCTCCACCAGCTGCACCACCTTTAATACCAAAGCAAGGGCCTAAACTTGGTTCACGCATTGCAACGATAGATTTCTTACCTAACTGATGTAATGCCTGTGATAAACCAATCATTGTAGTTGTCTTACCTTCACCTGCAGGTGTTGGGTTGATTGCAGTCACAAGAATTAATTTACCATCTGGATTATTTTCAACTTTCTTGATAGTTTCTAAAGAGATTTTTGCTTTATATTTACCATATAATTCTAAATCATCTTCAGTGAGTCCAATCTTTTCTGCCACATTTTTAATTGGCTCCATGACTGTACTCTGTGCAATTTCTACGTCTGTTAACATTTTTTTGTTTTTCCTCTCTTTCAGGTTATTTTCTTTCAAAACAATTATATACTAATCCAGTACCTGCATGCTTTCTTTTTTTTTGAAAAAACAAAAAAAGAGCCTACTAAGTCCAGGACGTTGCCCAGACGGTCGGCTCTTCAAGAAATTATACTCCATGTGGTTAATTCCACTTCCGTCAGTCGTATAATACAGTTGTAGTGTATCAAATAACCTATTGTTTGACAAGCACAAATTTGATTAAATAGTGGCATAAGTCTATAATAAGAGAACGGAGGTAATGACTATGTTTAAAGAAATAGATGTAAAGACATTTGATTTAGAAATATTCAATAAATTGAACAAAGAATGGGCACTACTTAGTGCAGGTAATAAAGACGCATTTAATACTATGACTATTTCATGGGGCGAGATGGGTACATTATGGAATAAGCCAGTGATGACTTGTTTTGTAAGACCACAGCGTTATACAAAGGAATTTATAGATTCTAATGATCAAATGACTCTTTCATTCTTTAATGGAGAACATATGAAAGATTTAACAGTATTAGGTAGAGAATCTGGACGTGATGGAGATAAGATTGCGAAGACTGATTTAACACCTACATTTATTGAAGGTCTTCCTACATTTGAAGAAGCAGACATTGTCGTTGTGGGAAAGAAACTCTATGAAGATACAATCAAGCCTGAATGTTTCTTAGATGAAACACTTGTGGATAAGAACTATCCTAATAAAGATTTCCATACAATGTATATCTGTGAAGTTGAAAAAATCTATAATAGAGTAGACAAGAAACAATGTTAATATTGGATTTAATTATTATTTCTGTGCCTCTCATTGCACCGTACGTACGGGTCTCATATACGGCGCTACATTTATATGATAATTTCAAACTAACTTAGATAGTAGTTAAGAGGATTGACCAAACCTGGTCTATCCTCTTTCTTAATGGCTAGAATCTTGGGACTAAGTAGAAAATTGACTACATGGCCATTGGCCTGTCTGTATAGACCTAGCCTAGTGTTTGCTACCGAAAATATTTGTTCATCTGTAAAGTGACAACTGAGTTTCTTATTCAGTTTCTGTAGATTAATATATATTCTTTTTGGTTTCTTCCATTGTTTAAGAATGATAACTCTGATTTTATGGCGAAGCCATTGACCAAAGACATCAACGAAATATTTCATCATACCTATTCGATAATAGTTAATCCACCCCACTACAATCTGATTGATTCTTTTGAATGTGACTGCAATAGGGCGTGCAATTCCTATCCTTCTAATAAGTTCTCTTCTACATTTATCGTAGAGTTTCATCTTGCTCTGATTGGAAGGCTTGCATTTCCATTCACCATTCCTTTGGAGGTAGGTGAATCCTAGAAACTTGCTTTCGGGTGGTCTGACCACCTTAGTCTTAGTAGCGCTGACTTTAAGAAATAGTTTCCTTTCTAGCCATGAAGTGACTGACTTCATTACTCTATTTGCACTCATTTCGCTCTTGACGAAGATATTGCAGTCATCTGCATATCTTACAAAGCGCAGTCCTCTATATTCCAATTCCTTGTCAAATTTATCTAAATAGATGTTAGAAAGGATTGGAGAAAGTGGACCTCCTTATGCGGACAAAGATATTATGCCGAGTTAATTTGAAATATCCTTTAATAATCATAAGGTTTTCTTTATTTTCTCGGCATAATGCATCACACTTTAAATAGAATTATAGTTCT
>NZ_JACRWG010000054.1:0-16040 GCF_014306455.1 Catenibacterium faecis | reverse complement strand
ATTGACTGGTTCATGCCTTGGAGTGAACAGATAAAAGAAGAGTTTGGAATAAAGGACGATTAAATCGAAAATGTGATTTAATCGTCCTTTTTAGGTACACTATATAATTTGGCGCTTACAGACTATCTTCAAATATATAGTAAAAAGGCTGATAGATGACAGTTTCAGGACCTAATGGGTGATTGGTAACTATCACAATAAAAGCCTTTTTATTTATATTTCTTATTCTTGGTATATCTTCAAGTGTATCAGTAAAATACAAATCTGCAGGAATAAGAGTGTTAGATATTGTATAAGGATGATGTAGATGATAATCAAGTATATTGGTTATTCTTTTTATTATATGAGAATTTGAATGTACTATAGAAATAATCATGAGATCTCACCACCTATTAAATAAAAAAAGGACTATTAATAGTCCTTGAGCGTGTAAACACACTGTTATAGCTTCCGTGAACACAATACATGAATAACTCACTATATGACATAACATATATCATGAAACGGAAAATAATGTCATGAAAGATAGGAAAATGAGAATTTTACGCTCATGAGCGCCATACGCTCATATTTATTTCTATGCTTAAGACATAGAGGTAAATAGATATGTCAATGGGAGAGAGATTAAGAGAAGCAAGAAATAAAATAGGATATTCACAGGAGGAAGTGGCAAGACGTATTGATTTAGATCGTACAACTATAGGAAAGTATGAAAATGATGCATGTGTACCATCTTCAACTACTCTTGCAAGACTAGTAGAAATCTATTGTACAGATGCGAATTATATTTTATATGGTAAAGAGATGAAGGTAATGAATATATCTCGAGTGCCAAAGAACTGTATGAGAGATATCTATATGTTGCTTTCAGAATATCTTATAGAAGATTATGCACATAATGAAAACATCCACGAGTAGTGGATGTTTTTAAATCTGTGGTTTGATTAATACTCTTCCTGTACCGCGATAAACATTAACTAAACCTTCACCACTCATAGCTGAACCAATGAGTGTTTTACCGCTTCTTTCTACTGTAAAGTCAAGGTTTTCACTCCAGGCAATGGCGAATGAACCGTCAATCTTTAACGTATCGTTATGTAAATCTATTGTGATAAGTTCTTCTTGTGGTACATCACATTCTAAGACTACTTTACCAGAACCTTTTAGACATAGATTAAATAATCCTTCTTCACCAATAGTTTGTCCTGATACACTTTTAATCATAGATGCACTTAAGCTGACTTTGGTTTCAGATGCACAATATAAACCATCCTCTACACACATCGCTCCATTCCAATCATCTAGATCTTCAATAATATAATGTTTATAACTTGGTTCTGTGACTATTACACCTGTACCAACATATTGTGGTTTAATAGTGGATTCACCAGTGACCTGCGCATTAAAGAACTTTTTAATTGTATCTCCAATACCCTTTAAACCTGTTGTCTGATGTACATCACCCACATACCATTGCATTGCCCCTGGCTGTATATTGACACTTTCATCATTTAAAGTAATCATTAGTTGTCTTTTCTTTACATTCATCTGACTCATATAGAACTTAGTTTGTGCATCCTCTGCAGTACAGCTTAAATCCTTATCATATTGAATGACTTTAAAAATCCCTTTACGACTTACTACAGAAACATTACTATTATCTTCAAAATTAAAAATTTGGAATCCCATAAGAAAACCCTCCTTTACACTATTATATACGAAAAAAAGGTCTTATGACCTTTTTAAATCTTAATAATACCATCTACAGCTTTTTTCTTTAATTCTTCAATAATAGAGACTCCTGCACTCGTACCAATACGTGTTGCTCCATTTTGAATCATCTTAATAAAAGTATCCGCATCTCTAATACCACCTGCAGCTTTTACTTCTACTTCATCACCCACATGTTTTTTCATTAATGCAACATCTTCAAATGTTGCACCACCTGTTCCAAAACCAGTAGATGTTTTAATAAAATCAGGTTTAACCTCTTTCGCAATTTCACATAACATAATTTTTTCTTCATCTGTAAGATAACAGTTTTCAAAGATGACTTTACAAGGAATATTGTGGGCATGACATGCATCTACAATCTGTGTCATTTCATCTTTAATATAATCCCAGTTCTTATTCTTAACTTCTGTTTGATTAATCACATAATCAATCTCTGTAGCACCTTCTTCAATCGCATTATTTGTATCAAATACTTTAGAGGCAATAGTAGTTTGTCCTAATGGAAATGAGATGGCAGCTCCTACATGAATATCAGTACCCTTTAGTAGTTCTGCACATAAATGAGACTGTACCTGATTGATTGCAACCATTTTAAAATGATAATCCTTTGCCTCATTACATAGTTTTTCCATATCTTTACTAGAAGCATCAGTATGAAGATTAGTATGATCAATCATCTGTGCTAATTCATCAATAGTATATTCTTTCATAATCATCTCTCCTTTACATATATACTAACATTATAACATCATTATGTCAACATTATGTAAATATATCACTTGTGTTTTTTATGTGATAAAATAGTATATATATAGGGAGGAGGGACTCTTATGAGCGCTTTATATTTAGATGTAAAGAAAGACTTATTAGATAAAATTACATCGGGTGAATATTCAGAAGGAACCATTATTCCTACAGAACATGAACTTTCTGATTTATACAATGTGAGTCGTCCAACGATTAGAAAAGCTGTACAAATCTTAGTAGATGCAGGTTATTTAGAAAAGAAAAAGAAACGTGGTACGATTGTATGTGCACCTAAAGTCATTCAAGATTTTACTCAATCAATATCAAGCTTTGATACACAGATGAAAAGACATGGTGTTGTATCTAAAACACAGGTGATTACATTTAAAATGGAAGAAGCATCTAAAGAGATTGCGAAATCTCTACAGATTCATGAAAAAGATTTAGTCTATAAGCTTGTTCGTTTACGTTATACAGATCATAATCCCAATGTCTTTATTACAACCTATATTCCTGTTTCTTTATTTCCGGGTTTACTCGATATCGACTTTACGCATATTAGGCTCTATGATGTTTTTGAGAAACAGGGACATAGTATTGATACAATTGATCGTACATTAGAAATAGCTCTCGCAGATGATACTATTGCGGATATGCTGGATATAGATGAAGGAGACCCACTATTCTATTTCCGCTCTATTGGTTATGATACACAAAAGAATCTAATAGAATATTCTATTGCCCGTTATAGAGGAGATATTAATACATTCACATTACATCTTAATCAGCACAAAGGAGAGTAGTATGAGCTACCGTTTAAAATACCATGTATGTCCTGAACATGGCTGGATCAATGATCCCAATGGTTTTTCTTATTTCCAGGGATATTATCACTTATTCTATCAATACTATCCAGATGAACCTGTATGGGGACCTATGTATTGGGGCCATGTAAGAAGTAAGGATTTAGTTCACTGGGAAAACTTACCTATTGCCTTAACTCCAGGAGATAAAGAAGATCTTGATGGCTGTTTCTCAGGAAGTGCAATAGAGTACAACAAACGTTTATATTTAATCTATACAGGTAATATTTATGATGATCCTGAACATATCACATTTCATCAGAATGTGAATATTGCCTGGAGTGAAGATGGTATTCATTTTCATAAGTATGAAGGAAATCCAGTGATTAATGAACCACCTACAGATAATACATATCATTTCCGTGATCCTAAAGTATGGCGAGAAGATGATCATTTTAAGATGATTATTGGTGGTCAGAAGGAAGATGGAAGAGGACATGTACTCATTTATAAATCAGATGATTTAATCAATTGGGACTATTTAGGTGAATATGGGCATGCTTCTACAATTGATCATGAAGGGAAGATGTGGGAATGTCCTGATTTATTTAGACTCAATGGAGTGAATGTATTACTTATGTCACCACAAGGTATTAAAGAAGATGGTGAAAAATACAGAAACTATCATCAGACAGGCTATAAGATCAGAGATTCTTTTGTTGAACTTGATCATGGACATGATTTCTATGCAGCGACTACAATGCTTGCACCAGATGGTAGACGTATACTCATGGCATGGATGGATATGTGGCATGGTGAATTCCCTGAAAAAGAAGAAGGGTGGTCAGGGGCTATGACCTTCCCTAGAGAACTTACTATTCATGATAATCATCTCTATATGATGCCAGTAGAAGAACTTGCATTATTAAGATGTGAAACTAAAAAAGTAGAGGTCACTGACTATTTACTTCCATCTAAGCAGGTAGAAATAGATTTAGATATTTATGATGGTTTATCTCTCGATCTAAGTAACCTCTATACACTTACAGTAAATAATCATAAAGTAACTGTAATGAATCAGACAGAACGTGTAGGGACTATTAAAGAATATCAGTCTTTAAAGCTATTGATTGATTCTAGTAGTGTAGAAGTATTTATAAATGGTGGAGAACTTGTCTTTACAGATAGAGTTTATTTTAAAGACACACCAGTGCTTTCACTTAATAAAAAGATGACTTATAGAATCACAACATTAAGTAAATGATATTTCCAAGGGGGAAAAAATATATATGAAAAAAATAGAATTTAAGTCTATGTTGGTGTCTATTATTCTTGTATTACTAATTTATTATTTTTATACACCAGCATTAAATATTCATGCGATAGAATTCTGGATATTTATTATTGTCGCATTATGTATTTATGGTGCTTCTACTTCTTATAGCACATTACTTGGTAAGAGATTTAAACCTGAAAAGGTAGGTTATTTAGGTGCTGCAGTAGCATTGATTGTGGCAGGTGTTTTAGTGACTGATTTATTCACAAGTAAGGTCTTCCATGCATCACGTTATGCAAGTCGTATAGAAGTAGAAAACGTAAAGTTCAATAATAAGACATTACATGAAGTAGATTTCTCTAAGACACCTATTATTGACCGTAAGAGTACTGTAAAGCTTGGAGACAAGGTAATGGGTGAGATTCCAGAATATGTCTCTCAGTTTGAAGTAAGTGATGATTATACACAGATTTCTTATAAGAATAGTGTCTATCGTGTCACTCCACTTGAATATGCAAGTTTCTTTAAATATCTTACTAATAGTAAGAATGGTATTCCTGCTTATATTACAGTGAATTCTACTAATGGTAAGGCAGAAATCGTTAAGTTAAAGGATTTAGGTTTGGATGGTATGAAATATGTACCTTCTGCCATTCTTAATCATAATTTAAATCGTAAACTACAATTATCTTACCCTACATCCATCTTTGGTTCTCCTTCATTTGAAGTAGATGAAAAAGGACATCCTTGGTATGTATGTACAACATATACTTACTTTGGTGTAGGTAATAAGAAGAAGGTGACTGGTGCTGTCCTCTTTGATCCAATTACTGGTAAATCTAAGAAATATGATAAAGACAAAGTACCTAAATGGGTGGATCGTGTATATCCAGAAGAACTCATTATGACTGAAATAGATGAAAACGGAAGCTTACAGGATGGATTCTTTAACTCTGTCTTAGGGCAGAAGAATGTGACAGTCACATCTGAAGGTTACAACTATTTAGAAAAAGATGGCGATATCTGGATCTATAGTGGCATTACTTCAGCCAATAAAGATTCATCTAACTTAGGCTTTGTATTATCTAATTTACGTACTCATCAAACTTTACGTTTCTCTTGTTCTGGGGCAAATGAAAAAGCCGCAATGAAATCTGCAGAAGGTGAAGTTAAGAACTATGGTTATGATGCCACATTCCCATTGTTAGTCAATGTAGGTGGTCATCCTGTTTATTTGATTTCACTTAAAGATAGTGGAGGACTTATTAAACAATATGCGATGGTAGATGCGAAAGACTATCAGAAGGTCTCTGTTTATTCTGCAGATTCAGTTAAGAATCTAGAACTACTTAAGAAGAGTTTCCTTTCTTCTCAGACAATTACAGAAGAGTCTGATGCCGAAACTAAAAAGAAGGATATCACAATCGCAAATGTACAAATTCTTAATGTAGATGGCAAATCTAAGCTATTTATCGTAGATACAGAAGGTAAGAAATACAAAGCAGTCATTACATCAGAAAATGAAAACACACTGGCTTTCTTAAAAGCAGGTGAAACAATTCATATTCGTTATATTGAAATGAATGATGTGAATGTGATTAAGAGTGTAGGTGAATAAAATGAAAAGAATAATGAAGATTTTCACAGTTACTTTAGTATGTTTATCATTATGTGGATGTTCTTATTTCAAATCTAAGCTCAATGACATTAAAGGTAGTTTAATTGGGAATGGCTATACAATTGATACATATGATAATTATGGGAATAAAGTATTTGAAACAAAAGGTCAGAAGATCAAAATTACTGGTAATAAAGTAAAAGAATCATCATATAATTCTGATGGCAGTGTAAAAGAAACATATAGTCTTTCTTCAGTTGTTACTATCACAATTGATGGGAATGAAATAGAAAGCTGTGGAGATACATGTATCTTTGAACAGAAGGGATTAGATGCAGAAGTAGACTTTACTAAGAAGCATATCAATAGTACTGCAGACGGAATCACAGCCAATACAGCTATCGCAAATTACTTAAATAAGTATAAGAACTTATTTGGTAAAAGAAGAGTCGTAGTCGTTAAGTCTCAATTAGGACAGCCTATTAAGGCATATCAGGGTGATGATGTATATTGGGAAATTCCTGAAAGCCTTCCTAAGATGACTAAACTCATGATTGATGGTAAAGCACTTTATATTCATCGTGCAAACTTCCAGATTATTGATTCAGATTGTTTAACAGAAGAGTAGCTTGTCTACTCTTTTTTAGTTGACTATGAACTTTACTTTAGGGTTAAAATAGTATTATGGAGGATATGTTTATGGAGAAATCAAAAGTATATTTTACAGACTTTCGTACGCATGTTGGTGTAAGTTTAACTGAAAAGTTACAGCGTTTAATCAAAAAAGCAGGAATCACTGATATTGATATGGATGGTAAGTTTGTAGCTATCAAGATGCATTTTGGTGAATTAGGTAACCTATCTTATTTACGTCCTAATTATGCGAAAGCAGTCGCAGATGTCGTTAAGGAATGTGGAGGAAAACCATTCTTAACAGATTGTAATACTTTATATCCTGGTTCTAGAAAGAACGCTTTAGAACATTTAGATTGTGCAAATATCAATGGTTTTAATACAATCACTACAGGGTGTCAGATTATTATTGGTGATGGTTTAAGAGGAACAGATGATATTACAGTACCTGTAAGAAATGGTGAATATTGTAAAGAAGCCTATATAGGTCATGCAGTCATGGATGCGGATATCTTTATCAGTTTAACTCATTTTAAAGGACATGAATCTACAGGCTTTGGTGGTGCGATTAAGAATATTGGTATGGGCTGTGGAAGCCGTGCTGGTAAGATGCAGCAGCATAATTCAGGCAAACCAATTGTACATGATGATTTATGTAGAGGATGTCGTCGCTGTGCTAAAGAATGTGGCAGTGATGCAATTACTTATGAAAATGGTAAAGCAGTCATCAATCAGGATATCTGTAAAGGATGTGGCAGATGTATTGGTGCCTGCGCATTTGATGCGATTGAAAATCAGAACTGGGATGCTAATGAAATACTTGGTAGAAAGATGGCAGAGTATTCGCAGGCAGTATGTGATGGAAGACCAACATTCCATATTAGTTTAGTGAGAGATATTTCACCTAACTGTGACTGTCATGGTGAAAACGATGCACCTATCTTACCAGATGTTGGTATCTTTGCGTCATTTGATCCTGTTGCCTTAGATCAGGCATGTGTAGATGCATGTTTACATGCAACACCTATGCCTAATAGTCAGTTATCTGATAACTTAGCTGATCCACATTGGCATCACCATCATGATAACTTCCTTGACTCAAATCCTAATGTTAGATGGAAAGAAACATTAGAACATGCAGAAAAGATTGGTTTAGGTACAAGAGAATACGAACTTATTCAAATGAAATAATAAAAAAGAAGAATTGAAATAACTCAATTCTTCTTTTCATCTGTTTGTTTACGATATTGTGTGGGTGAACAATGATAAGTCTTACTAAACTTTTTAGAAAAGGCAAGGGCATCAATAAAGCCTACACTGGCTGCAATTGTAGATACAGGGAGATTTGTACTCTGTAACAAGCCTGCAGCCTTTTTTAATTTAATTGAAAGCAGATATTGTTTAGGTGAAATATCAAATTTCTGATGAAATAATCGTGTCATATAATTTGCATGAATACCAAACTTATCCGCAATCTCACTCATTTTAAGGTTATATTGATAATTCAAATCCAAATAAAGACGAATTTCTTCGGCAAGTGAATACTTCACATTATTATTGAAATGGATATTTAACTCTTCATATAACATTGCGAAAATATGAAGAAGTATACTATTTGATTCAAAATATTCAGCATCTGTATTAAAGGATAAATCTAATAGACGTTCAATCTGTTTATAATATTGATTCACAGCAACATTATGAATAATGTATTGATCATGTGTATCTTTTGTAAGGGAATAAAAATATTGTTCCGCATTAATACCTAAGAAATTGACCCATCCATATTTCCATGGATGGTTTTTATCTGCTTGATAGGTAGCCACCTTATTGGCAGGAATGAGGAAAATATCTCCTGTCTTGACATCAAAGGAATGTTCATTAATAGTCAGTTGTCCTTTTCCAGAGAAGACAAAATGCATCACATAATAAGATCTTACAATAGGTCCATAGGTATATTCACATTTACATTGTTCTATTCCAGCACTGTATAAAGACAAATCCGTATTGGCTTTATAGGTTTTACTGTGAATACGTTCTTTATATTCTTTCATATGATCCCCTAAGTTAGTTTTTTCCATATATTCGTTATGTATTTCTATTCTTATTATATTCTTGACGTTGTTTAATGTAAATAAAGTGAGGGTTATGTATGAAAAATAGAAAACAAGCATATCATATAGAAACAGAAAAAGGGTTAATCAATGACCCAAATGGGCTTTCCTATTTTAAAGGAAAGTATTATGTCTTTTTCCAATGGAATCCTAATACGACAGACCACTCTTATAAAGTATGGGGGAAAACAACCTCTCAAGACCTTATTCATTGGAGTGAGCCTATTATCGCATTACAAGCTTCAGAAGCTTATGACAAGGATGGGACGTATTCAGGAAGTGCAGTCAGTGATGGTGAGACATTATCTCTTTATTATACGGGAAATGTGAAGAGAGAAGGCGTAAGATATCCTGAACAATGTCTTGCACAATCAAAGGATGGTGTTCATTTTAAGAAATATGGTTCTGTACTCTCTCTTCCTGATGATTATACAGGTCATTTTAGAGATCCTAAAGTGACTAAGGAGGATGTCTGGAAAATGATTATTGGAGGACAGAATAAGAAGACTGGAAGAGGAAATATTATTCAATATACATCAATAGATGGAACCTCTTTTAAGTTTAATAAAATCATTGGAATATCTAAACAGTATGAAATGATAGAATGTCCTGACTTATTTACACTTGATGCTCATGAAGTATTAATTTATGGCTTGCAGTCAAGAAATAATGATACGGATGAATGTCTTGATGCACACGCTGTTTATTTAATAGATACATTGAGTGATTTAGATAAAGGAATGCATATGGATGAAGGGTATGATTTTTATGCACCACAAACATTTGTGGATGCTCAAGGAAGACGTATTATGCTTGCCTGGATGTCACGTTTTAGTGATGCGCAAGAAGTAGAATTCGCTAAGGATGGACATATTCATTGTTTAACAATGCCTCGTGAATTATCTGTAAAAAAAGGAAAATTGATACAGTTACCTGTAAGGGAGATGTATGAATTATGCCATGAAATTCCTTATACGAATCATATGAAAATACAAAGACAGGCGATGATAGAAATCAGTCCCTTGGAACATATATCTTTTTCAATCAATAAGGAATTAAGCATTCACTTTAATGAAGGCATAAGTATTGAACGCTATGATTGGGCAGAACAGAAATATCAAAAGAAATCATGGCCTATAAAAATCAATCATATGGAAATATGGCTGGATACATCAAGTGTAGAAATATTTGCGAATAACGGAGAGTTTGTTTATTCTGCACGTCTTGATCCACAGGCTGAAGACTTACTTCTTGCAAGTAGTAAAGAATCACAAAATATCAACGTATACAGATTGGAGATTTAAAATGATTACAATAAATAATAGTATAATTCATCTTAGAAATACACATATTAGTTATATATTAGAAGTATTAGACCAAAAGTACATTTTACAAAGATATATAGGGAAACCACTTCGTCATTATCATAAAAGTCCAATGACTTACTACAAACGCGGCTACAATACTGAACATGATGTCAGTATCGAAAATGCATCTTTTGATGATCTTCCTTTTCTCTATCCACAATTAGGTCATGGAGATTATCGTATACCTGCCATTGAAGTAGAAGCACACCATCAACGTTATTGTGAATTATTGTTGAAGGAAGTGCATGTACTAGATGAAAAGAAGACTCTTTCAGGATTACCCTCACTTAAAAGTCATGGCAGAAGTGAGACACTAGAAGTAGTCTATGAAGATAAGCATATTGGCTTAGAAGTTAGTCAATATATCACTATTTATGAGGATTTAGGCGTTCTTTCATTTTCAGCTTCTTTTAGAAGCTGTAAAGAAGATCTTATTCTTTATAATACACAATCTGTTTCTTTAGAACTTCCATCACAGGATTATCAAGTGATGACAATGTATGGCTTACATGCAAAAGAAGGTAATATTCAGCTATCTGCACTTAATACAGGTATATTTCAAATAGAAAGTACAAGAGGCAGCAGTAGTCCGCAAATGCATCCATTTGCGGCATTAATATCAGGTTCTGATATATATGCAATGCATTTTATATATAGTGGAAATTATTGTTGCAAGATACAAAAGGATTCATTTGGAAAAGTTCGTATGCAGATGGGTTTACATCCTTCTATGAATAATTGGCACTTACATAAGGGAGAAGAATTCTATACACCTGAAGTTGTTGTGAATTATAGTAGTACAGGTTTAGAAGGGATGAGAATGAATTTCCATGAACTCTATCGTCATCACTTATTACCACAATCACAGGAATTACCTCCTATATTATTAAATACCTGGGAAGCTATGTATTATGATGTGTCTTTAGAAAAGATTGAAGAACAAGCCAAACTTGCGAGTAAACTAGGTATTGAATTACTTGTATTAGATGATGGCTGGTTTAGAAAAGAAAATAATAGTCATAATTCTATGGGAGATTGGAAATGTAATACGAGTAAGCTTCCAGGTGGTATACAAAAAGCGGCTGAACTTGTTAAATCATATGGTTTGAAGTTTGGTTTATGGTTTGAACCAGAAGCTATTAGTAAAAACAGTGATTTATATATAAATCATCCAGATTATGCATTATCAGTAGATGGATATGAACCTACTTTAGGCCGTCATGAATATCTTCTTGATTTATCCAGGGAAGATGTGCAGAATTATTTAATTCATATGCTTGATTCTTATCTTTCTACAGGACTTATTGATTATATCAAATGGGATATGAATAGACCGATGAGTGATGTATGTTCTCATATATCTCAATATAGTACAGAAGTGGCTCATAGATATATGCTTGGTCTTTATCATGTGCTTGATGTGATTACATCTCGTTATCCTGATGTTCTTTTTGAAGGATGTTCAAGTGGAGGTGCACGTTTTGATCCAGGTATCTTATGTTATATGCAGCAGAACTGGGCCAGTGATAATACGGATGCACTCAATCGCAGTGTGATTCAAGATAGTTTTAGTCTGCTTTATCCACAATCAGTGATAGGTGCACATATCAGTGCTGTTCCTAATCACCAGACAGGACGTATTACATCCTTAGAGACACGTTATGATATCGCAAAACTATTTAACTTAGGTTATGAACTTGATCTTACAAAGTGTACAGATGATGAATTAGATGATATTAAGAAGCAGATTCAGGAATATAAAACAATAAGAAAAGAAACACTCAACGGTGAATTACATGCTCTTGAATGTGATGAAAATCATTTGGGCTGGGAAGTAGTCAGTCTTGATAGAAAGACTGTTTATGTTGTCATAATGACTCGTTTTTATAATCCTCTAACTGCTCAGAAGTACTTTAAGTTAACATACTTAGATGAAGATTCTGATTATTTAGAATGTCATACACAAGAAATCTATGGTGGAGATGAGCTGCAGCATATGGGCTTATGTGTACCTTTAGAATATGGTGATTTTAAAACTTACACATTTATACTAAAAAAAGTATAAATGGTTAGAAAAAGCCATATTTATATTATGTTATTCCATTCAATTAATGCGCTTTAAGAGGTATAAATATAATCAGTAAAGCGCTTAACAAATTAAAAAGGAAAGGTTAGAAAAATGAACGATAAAGAACTTGCATTAAAGATTATTGAATTAACTGGTTCAAAAGAAAACATTAGTTCAGTAAGACATTGCGCAACAAGATTGCGTTTAGTAGTAAAAAACAAAGATAAAATCAATGTGAAAGCAATTGAATCACTAGATAAGGTAAAAGGATCATTCTTCAATTCAGGACAGTATCAGATTATTCTAGGGACAGGTTTAGTAAATCGTGTCTATGATGAAGTAATCAAGGTGACTGGAGAAGAAGGTAATAACAACGATGAAAAAATAGTATACGGAAATAAATTCCAAAGAGCTATAAGAATATTCTCTGATGTCTTTGTGCCAATTATTCCTGTACTTGTCGCAACAGGTTTATTCATGGGTCTAAGAGGCTTATTGACTCAAGAAGCTATCTTGCATCTTTTTGGTTTAACAACTAAGAGTGTTCCTGCAAACTTACTTACATTTACACAGGTATTAACGGATACCGCATTCGCATTCCTTCCTGCACTTGTATGCTGGTCAACATTTAAAAACTTTGGTGGCAGTCCTGTAATTGGAATTGTATTAGGTTTAATGCTTGTAAGTCCTAGTCTTCCAAGTGCATATGATGTTGGCTCTGGTGCTGCAAAACCATTGATGTTCTTCAATTTCTTAAAGGTATCTGGTTATCAGGGTTCTGTATTACCTGCCTTTGTGACAGGTATTCTTGGCGCCAATATGGAGAAATGGTTAAGAAAACGTATTCCAGATGCATTAGATCTTATTCTTACTCCATTCCTTACATTACTTATTGGTATGACAGTCGCATTATTTGCGATTGGTCCAGCCCTTCATACAGTTGAAACTGCTGTATTATTTGTAGTTGAAAATTTATTGCAGTTACCTTTAGGTCTTGGTGGTTTATTATACGGAAGTTTTGGACAGTTACTTGGTATCTTTGGTATTCATCATATCTTAAATTTCTTAGAAATCAGTATGTTGGCCAATGATGGCTGGAACTATTTAAACCCAATTGGGACTTGTGGAAACATTGCACAGGCAGGTGCTGTATTAGCTATCGCAATTAAAGTTCATGATCAGAAAATGAAACAGGTTGCTTATCCATCTGCTTTATCTGCTGCATTAGGTATTACTGAACCTGCAGTATTTGGTGTCAACCTTCGTTTAGTAAAACCATTTATCGCTGCGATGATTGGTGGAGGTGTTGGTGGATTCCTTGCTTCTATCTTCCATCTTAAAGCAACAGGTATGGGTATTACAGGTATTCCTGGTACATTACTTTACTTAAATGAACAGTTACCATTCTATATTCTTGTTAACTTAGTCGCATTTGCGGTGGCTTTCTCTATTACATGGTTATTCTGTGTTCCTAAGACAGAAAAAGAAGAAGTCGTAGAACCAAAAGAAGAAAAAGAAGTTTCTAGTGAATCTTTATTTGCGATTGCATCAGGAGATGCGATTGAAATGAGTGCAATCAAGGATCCTATGTTTGCAGAAGGTATTATGGGACCATGTGCAGCTATTGAACCAGCTGATGGTAAGATCTATGCTCCTGCAGATGGTACAATCAGCTTTATCAGTGAATCAGAACATGCAATTGGAATCATCACAAATGAAGGTGCAGAACTTCTTCTACATTTAGGTATTGATACAGTAAAAATTACCGATGAAAAAGTATTTGATACAAAAGTCACAATGGGACAGAAAGTCAAAAAGGGTGATCTTCTCACTGTAATGGACTTAGATGGAGTAGAAAGACATCAGTGCCAGAAAACAGTTATTACGATTGTCACTAACCATAACAGCTATACTGATATTGCTCAGGTGAAAACAGGTTCAATTACGCCTGATGATATTATTATGGAGCTATCACTTTAGTCAGTTCTTTGAACTGACTTTTTTGGAGAATAATATGAAAACAATTGTCAGTGATTTAGATGGCACATTACTTAATAGTTATGGAGTAGTAGATCCCTTCACTAAAGAAGTATTGAATACATCACCTATCTATAGAATTATTGCGACAGGACGTAGTTACAAGACAGCTTCTCCTTTGTTGAAGGGAGTAGATATAGATTATTATGTATTATTGAATGGTGCAGAATGTCGAAATAGTCAGGGAGATATTCTTTATAAAGAAAATATCGATCTAAAGATTGCACATACTATTATGAATGGCTTATTAGAACGTCATATAGATTTTGAAATTAATACGGAAGAAGGGGATTATTCTACTGATACTGTATTTTGTGATACAACAGCACAACTTTCAGAACAACATCTTCAAGATTATAAAGAAATAAGAAAGATATTTGTATTTGTGCATGATGAACAGAAAATCAATCAAATCAAATACTGGCTTGATCAAATAGAAGGAATTAATGTCACTTCATCATCCTGGTGGAATATTGAAGTTACATCAATGAATGCGAATAAAGCACTTATGGTAAAAAGAGTGATAGAAACACTTCATCCTTCTGATGATGTTTATGTATTTGGTGATGGTTATAATGATCTGAGTCTTTTTAAAGACTACAAGCATACACGAGCTATGAGTAATGGTGTGAATGCACTAAAACAGATAGCAGAAAAAGTGATTGATAGTAATGATGATCATGGTGTTGCGAAAGAAATAATTGATTTGGTTAAGGATTAGAAAAAGCAGGCGGTGCCTGCTTTTAAATTATTTCAAAATATTTTAATGCATTATATAAACCATCTTCATCGATATCATCTGTGACATAGTCTGCAGCTTTTTTAACATCATCCTCTGCATTACCCATGGCAACAGAAATTTTTGTATATTCAAACATATCAATATCATTCTTGCCATCACCAAAAGACATTGTTTCACTTTGATCAATAGAATAATACTTTAATACTTCATGAATACCATTCTGTTTACCACCTGTCGCAGGAATGATGTCCACTGCCTGAGGGTTCCATTGTGTCTCCTTACAATGAGGCATAAGTTCCTTAATTTCTTTTAATCTTTCATCATTTGTATCATAAGGAATGACCTGATAAATAGGATGTGTATAACCTCTATGAATATCTCCTAATTCTGGTAGTGGTGTAGAAATAGCTTTCTGTACTTTTTCTACAACTTCATTATTAAAGTTGATATACATGAGTTCATCTTCTACAAATATGCAGGGCATATGGTTTGTATCCACATAATTGATGATGTTGTTGATGTCTGTTTGTTTAATAGGAAGTCCATAAATCATTCCATCTTTATTGAAACAATACTGTCCATTTAAAGTGATACAGGCATCAAATTCTAAATCCTGTATAGGAAGATCCCTCATCTCACTTAAATGTCTTCCTGTCGCAATAAATGTAAGTATACCTTTTTCTTTTAATAGTCTTAATGCTTCTTTAGTAGATTCTGGAACACTATACGTAGTATGTGAAAGTAATGTTCCATCTATATCAAAGAAAATTGCTTTTATCATAATTTTCTCCATTTCCCCGCGCCTTTGTTGCGCGGACACAAATATATAACCAAACTCAAATCCCCCAAAACTCTAGTGTGCATCTCGATATAATAGTATAATCAAAGAGAGGTGGTATAC
>NZ_JACRWG010000053.1:0-16658 GCF_014306455.1 Catenibacterium faecis | reverse complement strand
CTGTATCGTATGGGAATAAACTATCTTGCAGATAGCCAAGTACCTAATACAGTTGTAACAGAGTAAACTCTGCTACAAAGGGTGTTGTCAACCACCCTATGATGTAACGCCACTTTAGATAGCAATATCTATTGGGGTTAAAGGTCGGAGGTGTAAACCGTTAATACGACTGGGCAGTTACAAGCCCATGACCTTTAGGTCGTGGGTAGTTGACAAAAATGTTAGAATGCTAGAGGAGAGAGATGATTATGCAGAGATATTTTATTAAAAATAATTATAGACAAAATGACGTCATTATCACTGATGATTCTATGTATAAGCATATTACTAAAGTAATGCGTATGGAAAAGGGTGAACATGTCATTTGTATTGATGAAGACAAGCATGTTTACTTATGTGAAATCATCGATACAAAGCAGGGTTTACTACAAATTAAAGAAGAACTTCAGGAAGATAATGAATTAGATGTTGAAGTAACACTTGTTTATGGTTTACCAAAGAGTGATAAGTTTGAATTTGTGATTCAAAAAGCAACAGAACTAGGCGTGACACGTATAGTTCCTTTGCGTGCTTCTAGAAGTATAGTGAAAATGGATGAAGGACGTTTCAACAAGAAGAAGGAACGTTTTGTACGTATCGCTCAGGAAGCAAGTGAACAATGTCATAGACAGATTGTTCCTGAGATTACACCTCCTATTCAATTATCACAATTAAAGGATTATTTATCTGAAGTGAATGTTGTGGCATATGAGGAAGAAAGTAAGAATGGAGAACATCATGCTTTCACAAAAGCACTCAATGGCCTTCATACATCTATTACTATTATAGTAGGACCAGAGGGTGGTTTTGATCTTCAGGAAGTAGAAAAGATGCAGTCAATGGGTGTTGTGCCATGCTCTATCGGTAATCGTATTTTAAGAAGTGAGACAGCACCTTTATATATGCTTAGTGTTATAGGGTATAGAAGAGAATTGGGGGATTAATATGAACTTTATTGCAGTCATTAATAAATACAGCAGGGATATAAAATACAATAAAACAAACTTATATCATTATTGTGAAGAACATAAAAAAGAATTAGAAGACTTGAATATTCGTTTTAAAGTTAAATCAGAAATTGAATTATTCAATATGGAAATCCTTTTGCGTGCACTAGATGTAAAAGATGCAATTGAAGGTTCCTATAATCTTTTTGCGTCAGGTCATTATGATATGTTTGAATATATTACCTATGAAGAAAAAAGAAAAATGTTTAATAATGATTTAAAGAATGTATTAGAAACACTCCCTCATTTTTATGATGAAGAAAGTTCACGAGATATTTATATTCCTATCTATTCTCCTGATATCAATAATTGGTATATCAATGATTATCAGATTCTCTTATTAAAGCAACATGCAGAATATGTGAAGAATCAGCCAATTACACTAGATACTGCTTTTAGATATTATGGACCAGTTGTATTTGATACACCTTTTTCCAGTTTAGAAAAAGTATATGAAAATGAATCCCATATTGCCTATTATTATGAAGAATTAGGCACTATCTATTTATTTGTGAAAGAAGACTATTCACTGATTTGTCGTATGGTGATTGGCGATGATAATCGTCATTCTAACAGGGTATCTATTGAAGATGCAAAAGAATTAGTAGTTTATTATGAACATGGTGAATATACACAGTTCATAGAATACATGTATGATCATCAATTAATTAGTGATCGTACATATAAGAAATTAATAAAGAAAGTGAAGTGAGACAATGGCAACAGTTGCTTTTCATACATTAGGCTGTAAGGTAAACAGCTACGAATCAGAAGCGATGTTAGAAATATTCAAGAAAAGAGGGTATGACAATATCGACTTTGAATCTCCTGCAGATGTATATGTTATTAATACATGTACTGTCACAAATACAGGGGACTCTAAATCAAGACAGATGATCCGTAAGGCACATCGTACTAATCCTGATGCAGTCATCTGTGTAGTGGGATGCTATTCACAGGTAGCAAGTGAAGAAATCACAGAAATAGAAGGTGTTTCTGTAGTACTTGGAACACAACATCGTGCTTCTATTGTAGACTTTGTAGAAGAATATAAGATGACACATAAACAGATTGTGAAAATAGAAAATGTTATGAAGGTCTCTCGTTTTGAAGACTTAAGTATTCATGCATTTGAAAATAAAACAAGAGCTTTCCTAAAAATTCAGGATGGATGCAATAACTTCTGTACATATTGTATTATCCCTTATGCACGTGGTGGAGTTCGTTCTCGTCCTAAGGAAGACGTTTTAAGACAGGCTCAGGAACTTGTAGATAGAGGGTTTGTAGAAATCGTCTTAACTGGTATTCATACAGCAGGTTATGGTGTGGATTTAGACAATTATTCTTTCTATGATCTATTAGTAGACTTAACAACTAAAATCAAGGGATTAAAGAGATTACGTATTTCTTCTATTGAAATGAGTCAGGTGAGTGATGAAATCATTGAACTTATTGGTAGAAGTCCTATTATCGTAGATCATTTACATATTCCTATTCAGTCTGGTACAGATTCTATTCTAAGAAGAATGGCAAGACATTATAATACAGCTGAATTTGAAAAGAAATATTTTGAACTTAAAGAAGCGCTACCAGGTATCTCTATTACTACAGATGTCATTGTAGGATTCCCTGGAGAAACAGAAGAAGACTTCGTTGATACATATAACTGGATTAAAAAACTTCATTTCAATCAATTGCATGTTTTCCCTTATTCAAGAAGAAAGGGAACACCAGCAGACAGAATGCCTAGTCAGGTACCAGGAGATGTCAAGAAAGACCGTGTTAGAAGACTATTACAGCTTTCTGATGAATTAAAAACTGAATTCGCATTATCTGAAATGAATAAGGAACTCGAAGTACTTATTGAAGAAGAAAAGGATGGCTACATGGTAGGACATGCCTCTAATTACTTAAAGGTTCTTGTTGCAGATGATTCTTTAAAAGAAGGACATATTTATAAAGTAAAGGTAACAGATCATCGAGGTTATGATTTAATCGGGGTGGTTTCTAGTGAAGAAGCTTAATGAGCTTTTTAAAGTTGAAAGTGATATAAAGATTGAATCTATTCATAGCGATTCCCGTTATGTAAGAAAGGATTCTATCTTCTTTTGTATTGAAGGTCTTGTGACAGATGGTCATAAATATGTCGATGATGCCATCTTCCAGGGTGCTAAATGTATTGTTCATTCTAAGCCGTTACGTCGTTATTATCAGGGCATTGTTTATATTCAGGTATCAGATGTCTTAGATGAACTCAATCGTGTGGCAGATCTCTTCTATGATCATCCTTCCTATAAGATGACAGGAATAGGTGTTACAGGAACAAGTGGTAAAACAGTCGTGGCCCGTGTTGTCGCAAGACTACTAGGACGTTATTTAAAGATGGGCTATGTAGGTAACAACGGAATAGAATATGGACCTACAATGATGCAGATGACTGGTACTACACCAGATCCTATCTGTTTACATCGTAACTTCTATAACATGGTTAAAGAGAATGTGAAGGGCTTTACTCTAGAAGTCTCTTCTCATGGCTTAGCTTTAAAGCGTGTTGATTCGGTTAATTTCAGTATTGCGGTATTTACAAATGCTTATGAAGAACATATGGACTTCCATGGAACTGTAGATAATCTGATGACATCTTATGTTAAACTCTTTAGATTGCTTAAAGAAGGTGGTTATGCCATTCTTAATGCAGATGAAGTACGTTTTAATCATTATCTAACTACTAACTATAAGGATATGGCGGATCATGCTAAAATATTAACCTATGGTATTCATCATAAAGCAGATATTATGGCACGTGAGATTGAATATTATATAGATCATTCAGCATTTAATATCTATATTAAAAATCATTACTATCATGTAGAAGTTCCTATTATTGCACCATTTAATATATCTAACACTCTTGCAATATTGACAACTCTTTATGCCTTAGAAATGACACCGGATGAAATCGTGAATGCGATTAAATATATTCAGCCGGTAGAAGGTAGAATGGAAGTAGTCCCTGTTAAACAGCCTTTCCATATTATTGTTGACTATTGTCAGCATGCACATAACTTTGAAGAAGTATTCAAATTTGTCCATAGTGTTAAAGGAAATGGTCATTTAATTGCGGTATTTGGTGCACCAGGACGTAAAGATATCCATAAAAGAAGTAAGATTGGTGCTTTAGCTAATAAATACTGTGATTATGTCATATTGACAGAACAGGATGAAAGAGACGATGATATCGAAGGTATCTGTTCACAGATTCAAGAACAGATTGTTGATCCTATTTCAGTGATTATTACTGATCGTCGCTATGCCATCCAGCAGGCAATAGATGCAGCCTGTCCAGGTGATGTTATTTTGATTTTAGGAAAAGGTCATGAACAGTTTATGACATCACTAGTGGGTAATACACCTTATCCTGGAGATAAATTCATCGCCCAGGAATATGCGAAAAAACTTTATAATGAACAATTAGAAGATGACATGTAAAACTTGAAAAATAAAAGTTAAAAAAGGCTTGCATTATTAAAAATCATTGTGTATAATCATATTCGAATTTAGCGGTAAAGGGGGGAAAGTTCAATGGCAAAGACAGTAGTAAGAGAAAATGAATCTTTAGATGATGCTTTACGTCGTTTTAAGAGACAAGTTTCTAGAACAGGAACCCTTGCTGAAGCTCGTAAAAGAGAATTCTATGTTAAACCTGGTTTAAAGAGAAAAATGAAATCAGAAGCAGCTAGAAAGAACCAGAAGAAACGTCGTAGATAAGATTTATTTTTAGAAGAGTCATCTGACTCTTCTTTTTTTCAATGAAAGGATGATTTTATGGAAAAAGTGATTCAGTTAAGTGATTATAGCTTAGATGCCATTCAATTGTTGTGTGGCCCAAGTGATGAAAATATCGCTTTATTGGAAGATGAATTTGAGAATGCAATCAATGTCCGTGGTACAGATATTTATTTAGATCATAGTGATTCTGTATTAGAAAAGGTGATTCAGGTACTTGCTAAACTTACTAAAAAGGATGTACGTATTTCTAAAAGAGATGTGGTGTATGCAATCAAGTTAGGACGAAATGGTAAGCTTGATGAAATGGATTCTCTATTTGATATTCATATTGCCCGTACAAGTCATGGCAAGATCATATATCCTAAGACAATGGGACAGCTAGAATACTATCATTCTTTAAAAGATCATGATGTGGTATTTGCGATTGGTCCAGCGGGTACAGGTAAAACATACTTATCTGTAGTGTTTGCTGTACAGGCATTAAAGAATCATGAAGTACAAAAAATCATTCTCACTAGACCAGCTGTAGAAGCAGGAGAAAACCTAGGGTTCCTTCCTGGAGACCTTAAAGAAAAGATTGACCCTTACTTAAGACCTCTTTATGATGCACTTTATGATATGTTAGGTGCAGAAAATACAGAGAAATTAATTGAAAAGGGTATTATCGAAATAGCGCCACTTGCTTATATGCGTGGGCGTACACTAGAAGATGCTTATGTTATTTTAGATGAAGCACAAAATACAACAGACAATCAGATGAAGATGTTCCTTACACGTTTAGGTTTTAACTCTAAGATGTGTATTACAGGGGATATTACTCAGATTGACTTACCTAAACAGACAACAAATGGTCTCAAACATGCTATGAAGATCTTAGATGGTGTCAAAGGTATTTCCTTTGTTTACTTAACAGCACTTGATGTAGTACGTCATCCAGTTGTTGCTAGAATCATTGAAAAATATGACATGAACAAATAAGACTGATTATTTCTAATCAGCCTTCATAATGTTTCAATATCTTTTTATGGGCAGTAGGAATAGTTAATTCCTCCTGCTTATTTTTTGTATAGAAGTCAATAGAACGAATATCAGCTTTAAATACATATACATGCATATACCATGTACGATGAGTAAATACATGCTTAAAATCCTTTAAATGCGATAATACCTCTAAGTCTATCCCATAGTCTTCTTTAAATGCTTCTATAAAGGAATAAGGACTCTCTACTTCATATTGAGGAAGTAAATACATATTTTCTAGTAGCCCATTTTTATTTTTAATAAGCATCACTTCATCATCATATACTACAATACCTGTAATATAAGATAAGCTTTTCTTATTTACTTTTTTTATATTAATAGGTAGTACGTCCTGCTTATTTGTCAAATAAGCAGTGCATTCCTTTTGGAGTGGACATTCATTACAATGAGGGTGAACAGGTAAACATACCGCATTCGCAAAATCCATAATCCCTTGATTGATCTTTGCTGAATCATAACCAATGACTAGTTGATTACCTATATCTGTAATTGTCTTCACAGTCTTATTTAACGCAATATTCTCTTCTATCGCATATAATCTACTCAATACTCTTAAGGCATTCCCATCTACCGCAATATAAGGCTTATGATACGCAAAACTCATAATAGCACTTGCGGTATAGGGTCCTACACCAATAAGCGCGAGAATGTCTTTATACTCCTTAGGGAATGTATCTTTCATCAGATTAGCACTCTTATGAAGATGCAATGCACGACGATAATAACCTAGCCCTTCCCAATACTTATAGACTTCTTCTATTGTTGCATTCGCAAGTGTTTCTATATCCGGAAATCTTTCAATAAAACGTTTATAATAGGGAATCACTGCAGTGACAGTCGTCTGTTGCAGCATAATCTCACTTACCCAGATCTTATAAGGGTCTTTAATATCTCTAAAAGGAAGATCACGTTTATTAACTTCATACCACTTTATTAACTTTTCTTGTATACTCATATAAATCACCATGAGCCATTATATAATATGTGTGTATTTTTGTCTTTGAATATGCTAGAATATATGTACAAACTAATTCGTATTAGGAGGTCAATAGTATGAAACTGATAATTGCGATTGTGAATAATGATGACAGTTCAACTGTCCAGAGCGCTTTAACTGAAGGTGGATTCTTTGTTACAAAACTTGCTACTTCAGGAGGTTTCTTAAAGAAAGGGAATACTACATTCTTTGTAGGAACAAATGATGATAAGGTAGATAGCGCTATTGAAATCATTAAGGCCAATGCAAAGAAACGTGTAGAAAAGGAACCTACAGTACCACCTACTGAAATGGGTGAATTCTTTACACCAATCATGGTAGATGTACTTGTCGGTGGGGCAACAGTATTTGTAGTTGACGTTGATCGTTTTGAGAAAATCTAATAATTGAGAAAAAAAGGATGGTCAAACCATCCTTTTTACTTTAAGATATCAACAGGTGATATAAATGAATGAAAATTTTGAATATAAGATTGCAACAAAAGAAGATATAGACGCAATTGTCCAGTTTCTTGCGAAAGATTATTATGAAACATCAAGAGCTTTAAAAGATCCTTGTAAGATGATCTTTTTAGCCTACAGTGGAGAAGTGATTATAGGAATATTAGAACTCTTAGATCTTTCTAATATATCTTTTGTTTATGTATCAGAAGATTATCAGGATACTCTTGTACAAGAAGAATTACTTGAACTTGCTGAAAGATTTGTTACAAAAGAACTAACTGCTTATACAGATGAAGAACATCTTTCTTTCTTTAAGCAGCATGATTATAGTGTAGATGTAGAATCGAATGGTCGTTATTTATTGAAGAAGACAATCCCTGTTCTTCCTCGTTTTAGAGATTATGATCAGGTTTTAGCGTTTATTGAAGCGCAAAAGGATCGAGTTTATTCTCTCACAAACTTTAAGAACTTTATGTATGATTTCTATGATCCTCAAACTAAATTAACATGTGTTCATATTGGCGGTACAAACGGGAAAGGCTCTACAACTAACTATACAAAAGAAGTATTAAAATGTGCAGGCTATGAGGTAGGTACATTTACTTCTCCTGCTTTAGTAAATCGTTTAGATATTATTCGTGTTAATGATAAACCAATTGATGAAGCGACTATTGTAAGATATGCGAATCGTTATATGGATGATTGGATGGCTTATGAGCTTTCTAAGTTTGAAATAGAAGTATTTATCGCAGTCATGTATTTTATTGAACAGGGTGTAGATATTGCCTTATTTGAAGTAGGGCTTGGTGGGACACTGGATGCCACTAATATCATTTCACCAATACTTACAGTTAATACAAATATTGGTTTAGATCATATAAACTTCTTAGGAAATACATATGCGAGTATTGCGAGAAGTAAAGCAGGAATCATTAAACGTGGTATTCCTTATATGACGGCAGAAAGAAGACCAGAATGCTTAGATGTCTTCTATGAAGAAGCTCATAAGCATCATTCTTATGTTATAGAAATAAGAAAACCTAAACGTGTCTATTATGGTGCCTCTATTTCTTATGATTATCATGGTTATCATATATCTTTATCTACTTCAGCACATTATCAGGTTACTAACAGTGCACTTGCGATTAATATATTAGAATATATTAGAAAAGAATTCCCATTTAAGGATGCAGATCTAGAAAAAGGTATGCATGATGCAGTATGGGAAGGACGTTTTGAAACAATTCATCAAAATCCTTTAATCATCCTAGATGGTGCACATAATAGAGAAGGAATGGATGCCTTCTTTGAGAGTGCCCGTGATTTTAGTGATATTAAAATCATCTTTTCCGCACTAGGAGATAAGGACACTCATCATATGTTAGAAACATTATTATCTTTATCAAAGGATATTACTGTTACTCAGTTTGATCATCCTCGTCGTGCAACTGCCAAAGCTCTTGCAGAAGACTTCCCAGTGAAGATTGATGAAGACTGGAAACATGCAGTAGATGAGGCTTATAGTCATAAAGGTGTTGTATTTATTACAGGTTCTCTCTATTTTATTTCTAAAGTGAGACAATATATCTTATCTAAATAATGAAGAAATTTATTAAATATAAATGGCCCGATGAGGTTATTCATGCATTAGGTGATATGGGAATGATTGCGCCTGGAATAATCCAGAAGCAATCGTATAGACTCATTGAGAAGAGTCAATCATTTATCTTAAATGTTGACTCTTCCAAAGATCGTCTGTTATCCATTATTCCACCCTTGCTTGCATCTATGATTCATGAGGAGAAGACACAGATCATCTTACTAGGACATAAAGAAGAACTGTTATCTTCCTCTTTTGATATGAAAGAATATAATAAATACACACAATATCGTTTTATTACATCTTATCCTGGTACCAATACATTTGAAGAATGCCAGACAATTTATAAGGGTATTGACATACTCTTTACTACGCCTTCTAAACTATTAGAATATTTGAGAAGACAAGTGATAGATACTAACTTCGTCTCATATCTCATTTATCAGGATTCTCATAGCTTTTCTAGTGAAGAAATAAGAGAAATAAAGGAAATAAAGAAACATCTTCCTTTAGACTGTTCAAGTATTCTTTATGGACTTCATCATCATGAGTTCTTAAAGAAAAATATTCATACTACATTGCATGTTGATTCTTCTAAGGTAGAATGTACACATTTCTTATGTCATGATGATTATTTTAATACAGAAGAGAAACAGGTTATATTTGTAGAAAGCTATGAAGATATTCTTTATTATGCTGAAAAACTGAATGTCAATTTTGTGATTCATCAATTTATGAATCATGCATCTCAGTATCACATCATGCATGAGTTTAATAAAAAGGGTGGTCTTTTGATCGTATCTGATATGGCTTCACGCTATTTATCTTTGCATTGTGATACAGTGATTCATCTAGGAACGACTCATATGGACCAATATATGTCTCATTTATCCCGTGTTTTAGGTGTGAAGCATTCCTATATCTATGATACTCATATCACTAAGAAACAGCTTGAAGGAGTCGTTATTACTATTTCAAAAGAGGATTATGAGACAAAACATCATCTTCTTTATGAAACAATAACTAAAAATCCAGATCTGCTTCAAACATTACAAACTGATCAATTAATCACGATTATCCATCATTTAGCCCTATAGGAGAAAAATGTTGTTATTTTTTTAACAATAATAATTCCCTTATATAGGGCTTTTTTTAAATGTGTAATCAATTACAGAAAAGAAAGCGTTTGCAAGTAAGCCCTTACAAGTGTATAATGAAATAAGTGAAAAGACATAAGGAGGATTTAGTAGTTATGAAAAAATATGTTTACTTATTTAGCGAAGGTAACAAGGATATGCGTAATCTCCTTGGTGGTAAAGGTGCCAACCTTGCTGAAATGACAGGTATCGGTTTACCTGTACCTCAGGGATTCACAGTGACTACAGAAGCTTGTACACAATATTATGAAGACGGAAAAATGATCTCAGATGATATTAAAGGACAGATCGTTGAACACGTTAAAAAGCTTGAAGAAATCACTGGAAGAACTTTAGGTGATCCAAAGAACCCATTATTAGTATCTGTACGTTCTGGTGCAAGAATCTCAATGCCAGGTATGATGGATACAGTATTAAACTTAGGTTTAAATGATGAAGTAGCTAAGGAATTTGCTGCAACAACTGGAAATGAACGTTTCGTATATGATTCATATCGCCGTTTCATCCAGATGTTCGCTGACGTTGTAATGGGATTCCCAAAATCAGATTTCGAACATAAATTTGATGCAATCAAAGAAGAAAAAGGTGTTGAATTTGATACTGAATTAACAGCAGAAGACTTAAAAGAAGTTGTTGCAGTTTATAAAGAAGCTTATAAAGCACATGCAGGTGTTGATTTCCCACAGGACCCAATTGAACAGTTATTAGCTGCAGTTGAAGCAGTATTCGGTTCTTGGAATAATGACCGTGCTATCACTTATCGTCGTTTAAATGATATCCCAGGTTCTTGGGGTACAGCTGTAAACGTTCAGCAGATGGTTTATGGTAACAGAAGTGATAAGTCAGGTACTGGTGTTGCCTTCACTCGTAACCCAGCAACTGGTGAAAATAAATTATTCGGTGAATATTTAATGAACGCTCAGGGTGAAGACGTTGTTGCTGGTATCAGAACACCTCAGCCAATTGCTACATTAAATGAAGTTATGCCAGAATGTTATGAACAGTTCCAGAAGATCTGTCATATTCTTGAAGATCATTATAAAGATATGCAGGATATGGAATTCACAATTGAAGATGGTAAATTATTCATGTTACAGACTCGTAACGGTAAGAGAACAGCTCAGGCTGCCTTAAAGATTGCTGTTGACATGGTTGATGAAGGCATGATTAATGAACAAGAAGCATTATTAAAGGTTGAACCAAAACAGTTAGACCAGTTATTACATCCAAACTTTGATAAAGAAGACTACAAGGCTGCAAAGGCTGTTGCTACAGGTTTAGCTGCTTCTCCAGGCGCTGCTACTGGACATATCTACTTCACAGCTGAAGATGTTCAGGAAGCTCATGCAAATGGTGTACAGGATATGATCCTTGTACGTAATGAAACTTCTCCAGAAGATATCGAAGGTATGAACTTAGCTAAAGGTATCTTAACTGTACGTGGTGGTATGACATCTCATGCAGCAGTAGTTGCTCGTGGTATGGGTACTTGCTGTGTTGCTGGTTGTGGTGTATTAAGAGTTTCTGAAGATAAGAAGACATTAACATTACCAGATGGTACAGTATTAACTGAAGGTGATTATGTATCATTAAATGGTTCTACTGGTGAAGTATTTGCTCAGAAGATCAAGACTGTTCCTGCTGCAATTAGTGGTGATTTTGAAACATTCATGGCTTGGGCTGATAAAGAAAGAAAATTATTAGTAAGAACTAATGCGGATACTCCAAGAGATGCTAAACAGGCTGCTACATTTGGTGCTGAAGGTATCGGATTATGCCGTACTGAACATATGTTCTTCGAAGAAGAAAGAATCTTCAACTTCAGAAGAATGATTACTGCAGAAGATGTAGAAACTCGTAAGGAAGCATTAGAAAAGATTCTTCCATACCAGAGAGGAGACTTTGAAGAATTATTCAAAGCTATGGATGGATATAGTGTTAATATCCGTTTCTTAGATCCACCTCTACATGAATTCTTACCTCATACTGATGAAGAAATCAAACCATTAGCTGAAAGCTTAGGTATGACTTTCGAAGCATTAAAGGAAAGAGTAGAATCATTAAAAGAATTTAACCCAATGATGGGTCACAGAGGATGCCGTCTTGCTGTTACTTATCCAGAAATCGCTGAAATGCAGACAAGAGCTGTCATCGAAGCTGCTATCAACGTAACTAAGGAAACAGGACATACAGTTACTCCAGAAATCATGATCCCATTAGTTGGTGATGTAAAAGAATTAAAGTATGTTAAGAATGTAGTTGTTAAGACTGCTGATAAGTTAATTGCTGAAAGCGGATTAGATATGAAATATGAAGTTGGTACTATGATTGAAATTCCAAGAGCTGCCATCACAGCTGATAAGATTGCAACTGAAGCTGAATTCTTCTCATTTGGTACTAATGACTTAACTCAGATGACATTCGGTTTCTCAAGAGATGATGCTGCTAAGTTCTTAGGCGATTACTATTCTAAGAATATCTATGAACATGATCCGTTCGCTACTGTTGACCAGGAAGGCGTTGGTGAATTAATGAAGATTGCATCTGAAAAGGGAAGATCAACTCGTCCTGATATCAGACTTGGTATCTGTGGTGAACATGGTGGTGATCCAAAGACAGTAGAATTCTGCCATAAGATTGGATTAACTTATGTATCTTGCTCACCTTACCGTGTACCAATCGCAAGACTTGCTGCTGCTCAGGCTGCTGTAAAAGAAAAAATGGGTATTTTGTAATAACTACTTATCCTTTCACTAGGCCGTTCTTATGAACGGCCACTTTTTTATCTAAAAAACCAGCAGAAAACCCACCCCTCAATATAGAATATAGGTGGGGGATGAATGCCGTTAATGCATCCGATAGAGAAATTTGGAGTAAGAAATAGTATAATACATATAGGAAACTTCTTTTCCTAAATCTACAGAAAGGAGGCTGAATATATGTATCTTACAGTCAAGCAGCAGGTAAAGCATCTGTCCAAGGAAGACTATCGTTCCATCAAGGAATTATGTCATATTGCAAAGAATCTTACTAATCAGGCAATCTATAACATCAGACAGTATTACTTTGCAGAAGGCAAGTATCTCAATTATGAGAAGAACTATGCACTTCTGAAGTCGTCTGATAACTATAGAACGCTTAATTCCAATATGGCACAGCAGATACTCAAGGTTGTAGATGGCTCATTTAAATCATTCTTTGGTCTTCTTAAAAAGGCAAAGCAGGGAAAGTATGCACTTAAGGACTGCAAACTTCCACGCTATCTTCCGAAGGATGGATATACTACACTTGTCATTGGATTTGTAAGACTTAAAGGGAATAAGCTCATACTTCCATATTCAAACAGCTTCAGAAAGACACATAAGGCTGTTGAGATTACTATTCCACCTATACTGCTTGATAAGAAAGTGAAGGAAATACGTATCATACCAAAGGCAGATGCCAGGTTCTTTGAAATTCAGTATACCTATGAAGCTGAATGCATTCAAAGGAATCTCAATACAACAAATGCACTGGCATTAGATCTTGGTATCAATAATCTTGTCACTGGAGTATCAAGTAAAGGTGAAACATTCATCATCGATGGAAGAAGACTGAAGTCCATTAACCAGTGGTTCAATAAGAAAAATGCAAGATTACAGTCCATCAAGGATAAGCAGCATTTTGGAAAGAAGACAACCAACAGACAGAAGGCATTAGCACGCAGGCGCAACAATAGAATAAATGACTACATGAACAAGACTGCACGCAGGGTGATTGATTACTGTATCGATCATGATATCGGAACTCTTGTTGTGGGCTATAATGAAACATTTCAGAAGGATTCCAACATAGGCAGAAGAAACAATCAGACCTTCGTCAATATTCCTTATGGAAAGCTGAGAGACAAGCTTGAATATCTCTGCGAACTGGATGGCATCATACTTGTAATGCAGGAGGAGTCCTATACATCAAAAGCAAGCTTCTGGGATAAGGATGTCATACCAGTCTATAAGAGTGATGATACTGAAGAATACTATTTCAGTGGAAAGAGAATACATCGTGGACAGTATAGAACAGCGAGTGGACAAGTTCTGAATGCAGATGTAAATGGTGCATTAAATATCATGCGTAAAAGTAGAGTTGTGGATGTAAATATCCTATACAGTAGAGGCGAAGTGGATACGCCTATAAGAATAAGGATTGCCTAGCAATAGGTGGAGACTTAAATATCAATCTTCTTAAACGGAAGCGTAAGCATCCTAGAAGCCTTGACTTCAAATACGGAGTATTAAGTCGAGGTAGTTCACGCCAAAATTATATGATATAATGACACTTAAGAAGGAATATAAGAATATGAAATTACAACTAACATTAAACAGTCTTGCCTTAATATTATGCTGTGGTGATTTGATTCCAAGTTCCACGCAGCCTATAAGTACACAAGAGTGGCAGGAAATAGAGAAAAAATTAAAATCAGCCCATAAAGAACCAAGTATGATTACAGGGATGAGTATTGATACATTAACCCAGATTATAGGTTTAGATGAATTTACAGCTAATAAGATAGAAAAGAGACAAAAGCTCTTACCAGATCTTTTTTATGCACTGCAGAATCTAGAAAACCAGGATATTGGTCTCACAACTATCTACGAAGAAGATTATCCTGCAAGTCTAAGAGTATTAGGAACTAAGATGCCTTTAGTCATTAGCTATATAGGTGATTTATCTTTAAGTTATGGTGTTAATATATCAGTTGCTGGTCCACAGATGATGAACAAGACAATGCGTCATGTCACTAAAGAAATTATGAAAAAAATTTCAAAGGAAGGCTATACAGTAGTTGTTGGTGGTTCTAAGGGGGTAGAAGAGCTGGCCTTAAGAACACAGCTAACTAATAACGGGAATGCGGTATTATTTGTCGCAGATCATATGTTCGATAAGATTAGACTGTATTCTAAATATATTAAACAGAATAAATTAGTTATTATGACTGCCAATGATCCATATGCTTTATTTGATGTTACTCATGCATTAGATAAGAATCTTTATATTTGTGGTATGGTCTTTGCACAGATAGTAACAGGTACGCATATTGGTAGTGGCCCTGTCTGGTTTACTTCTATTCAGAATATCCATTCTCATTGGACAAGACAGCTTGTTTATGAAACATTGGATTATAGTGGTAATATTAGACTTATTGAAATGGGAGAAGCCCATTTTACTGATGAAGATTTAAAATCAGAAGTTACTTTAGCTGAAATATTAGATAATCATGAGACAGTTATTAAGAAGGATGATCCAAGTATTGATCAAATGACAATATTTGAATTCATAGAGGATAAACATGAATAATATAAAAAAATATCCTGTTACTTATACACTACTTGCATTATGTATACTTACTTATATAGGAACAACATTATTATTTAGTATGGATATGAATGCGATGCAGGGCTTAGCTTGTGGAGGATTTAATCCATATTATGTTCAAGTTACTCATCAATATTATCGTTTGATTACTGCAAATTTTATTCATTTTGGCTTAATGCATATAGTAGTGAATTGTTATTCTATGTATAATCTTAGCTGTTTTGTAGAATATTTGATGGGCTCTAAAAAGTATTTGATAGTCATACTTGCATCCATGCTTTCTACTACTGGTCTTCCTTATATCGCTTATTTATTATTGGACATTGGAGCCCATACAGTAAGTGGTGGTGTGAGTGGTATAATCTTTGGAATCATTGGTGCTATCGGTGCACTTTATTTGTTCTATCCTACACAGCTTCGCGATATTGCAAGAAACCTAGGAATGAATGTCTTACTGATGTTGTTTATTTCTTTTATTGTTCCGACAATATCTTTATCTGGTCATGTAAGTGGCATGATTGGCGGATTTGTTTCAGCTTATATTATTCTTTATATTACAAAAAGAAAAAGACAGAAGTTCTTCTATAGTTCATAAAGCGTTGATATAATTTATACAAGAGGTGAGTCTATGAATATTGCGATTGTCTACAGTCATACAAGTAAATATGCACATATTCTTGCATCACAGATGGCAAAAACTGCAAGAACACAGGCAATTCCCTTTCAGGACTTTGATTTTCATGCCCATGTTGATCTTCTTGTATTAGGATTCGATTGTCCATGCTTTGGTAAACCAAAGGAAGTGGAACAATTCATTATGCATCTTAATCGTCACTATGTGAAGAATATTGCCTTATTTTCTACATTTATGTTCTCATCAAAAGCACTTGATGATATCTCTGATTTATGTATGAAACAGGATCTTCCGCTTATGCGTGAACAATACTGCTGTAAACTTCCAATAGAACTTCATGCTCATTTATCAGATAATGCGATCAATGGTGGTGTCATCTATGTAGATGATATGATTAATATATGTAGAGATTATTATTGACAGCGTGAAGCTGTCTTTTTTAATGCATAAAAAAATTGGATAATAGAAATCAAGTAAAATTTCAAAAAAATAATCAGTAATTTTTCATAGTTTTTATTGCATGCTGAAAACCCCTGAAGAAAAAGTGCTTTTTTTCAGGGTGGTTTAGGTGTATAATTTCGTTGTTATTTGTTGTACTG
>NZ_JACRWG010000052.1:0-17453 GCF_014306455.1 Catenibacterium faecis | reverse complement strand
TATATATAGTAAATTTAGTGGCTAAAAACGCTATATATAGTAAATTTAGAATCTAAAAACACTTTAATTATCTAATATGGTGAGGTCTATTTCAATCCACTATATTATTTGGCGCTTACTTCTTCTTTATTAATACCTTATTATGATGCTGATGCATTACTATATGTAGTTTTTGATAAAATGACTCTTTTAGTTATTTTCTCTATTATGCTGATGACATGTATAAAATATAAGAAAACAGATGGTATTATACTTTGTTATTTTATTATAGTACTACTAAGGTATCTGATAGCACTATTCTAAAAGAAAAGAGAGTCACAACAATGTGATTCTCTTTTCTTATGATCATACAATACCTAGCTAGATATATCAAAAGATAATAGAATACTAGCATACATATCATCAGCCTTAATACTTAAAGAATAATTCTCATTTAACAAAATTTCATTTATATTCTGTGCAACGATATCCTCATTAATAGACGATGCAGAATAGAATACTTTTAGAATAATTTTATTAGCTGTTTTTACTGATTTTATCATAATAATTTTATCCAAAGCTGTAGTTTGTATACATGAATCAATAGATAAATTCACAAAATATTCAAATAATGTTAATTGAGTAAAATAATCTAAAATATCAAAATCACTATATTTAATTTCAGTTTTGATATTAATGTTATGATTAATGATTCTTGTCAAATTATTATTTATTACATAGTTTAAAATATATGAATTACTATATATTGCATTAAATTCTTTATAGGCTGTATCAGTAAGACTATTAAGTACTGTGGTAGCTTCCGAATATTTTGAATCTTGAACTAATGAATTCAACTGATTACAAGTATGAAGCAGATCATGGAGAAATTCAAAATTATAATTATAATGCTGGGATAGCAATTCAATTTTAGAATCATATAATTCTTCTTTTTGTTTAGCAGCCTGTAATTTATGCTTCATGTTTATTGAATTGATAACAGATATAAAAATTACAAATAATATAATATTAGATATTGCTAATCCTGCAGTTGTTATTAAAATATCAGGATTTGTATTTAACAAACCAAAATAATCATCAGTATTCAATAAGAAAACTATACTTACAATAGGAAAAACAAGTGCAAGCCAAGTGTATTTTGGCAAGTCATCTACTTGAATAAATTCAATAATTTTTACATAAATAAACACAAAACTAGCCAAAATTGCATTAGAGAAGATAGTACCAAGTAAAAAACCATGTGAATAAGTATTACGTGTTACTTCTATAAAAAGAACATTGTTAAAGCAGAAAGCAACTAGTATTTCTGAAATAACCTGTATTAAGAAGAAAGGAACAACAATTAATATTTTTTGGATTATTTTTCCTTCAAATTGGAAAGAAACATAAAGAAAGTATACAATTAATAAGATGATACCTTTTATTGGTGATGCTCCAGTATAATTAATTAAACTTTCAACCAAAATAAAAATAAGTAAAATGAGTAAATATTTACTTTTAGAGTATTTAGACGACAAAAAAGAATTTGCGATATAGCTAATCAAAAGAAATGCAACAATATTAGAAATGATTATCATAACATGTCTTGTAGAAAATCATTGTATTTTTGATTAAATTCTTTTTTATAATGTCTAGAAAGTGGTATTACATCATTATTAACTAAAATAATTTCATTCTTTTTAAATGCACTGATATATTCAAAATTTACTAAATACGCTTTATAAGGATAACTAAAACCGTATTCTTTCAATTTCTCATACCAATACTTCAATGTACAATTAGTCACAGTAGTTTTTCCATCAAGCGCATGTACAATTGATTTTCTATCTATAAATTCAATATACAATATATCTTGAACAAAAATCTTATAAGGACTTATTTTATCGTCATAAATGCTCACAGATTTTTTTATACATTTTTTTATTACTGCTCTCATCTCTAAATTAAATTCAAGTTGATTAATTGGTTTAATAAAATATCTATCCGCATGAATTTTATAACCATCAATCGCATATTTAGAGTAGCTTGTTGTAATAACGATTCTACAATTATGATTTATTGTATTTAATTCTAATCCTAGATCTATTCCTTTTTCATTATGGATTTCCATATCTAAAAAAAGTAAATCTGCTTTAGAGATGTTTTGAATGACCTCTGTTTTACTTTTGCATATATGAGTTTGATAATCTAGGTTTGTTTTTTGAAACAAACCGTTTAAACAAAATAAAAGATGTTCAATGTCTTTTAAATTATCATCATAAATTAATATGTTCATCATGAAGTAAATGCCTCCTAATACTATTGTAACAAATATCGTGATACAATAGAAACATCAATTAATAATGTACATATTCAGTTGGGAGCTACATAAGATGAAGATAGGAATAATAGATGATGATACTCAATTCAGCCAAGTCATAAAGAATAAGATAGAAGAAAATACATGCTTTAGTAAAAGTAGTATTGATGTATTTAATAATGATTTCAAATCACTTCAATTAAAAGATTATGATTATTTGTTTATAGATATTTTATTGATGAAGGATAATGGTATCACTATTGCGAAAAGTATAGATAATAAGAATACACGCATCATATTCATGTCTAATAATGAAACACTTGTTTATGATTGTTTTGATATTGCGCTTTACTTCTTTATAAGAAAAACATCTTATGAAGATGATTTAGAAAGATTATTTATCAAGATAGATAAAGATCAGGCTGAAAACCATAAACAATATCTCGTTGATAAGAAAAACAATCAATACATTAATCTCAAGGATATCATCTATGTTCAATCTCATAGAAATACATGTACCTTTTACACAGAAGATAATGAATATGTTCAATACACAACATTAAAGAAATGTTCTGAAGAGTTATGTTCTAATGTAGCATTCTATAAGATCAACTCATATACCATTATTAATTTTAAATATGTTACTAAAATCAATAATCAAAGTGTGACTCTTATGAACAGCCAAACATTTAATGTCTCTAGAAAATCAAAAGATATTATTGAAAAATACCATGCCTACAGGAGGTACATGCAATGATGAGTTTCTTATATTTTTGTTGTATAGAAGCATTACTGACATGTCTCCTTAGAACAAATAAAACAGCTATTATTATTGCCTCTTTATTGATCAATTGTCTTCTTAGTGTATTTACAAATCATCCACTATTACAGGATCTCTTGTTAATAGAATCTTTATGCTTCTTATTCTATTATTATTCAGATAGGCTGTTATCAGAAATTATCTTCTATCTTTCATTCTTAACTGTTATAAAGAATTTAGTTGTTCTAATACCAATATCCCCTATTGTTTCATTAATCATCTATATTCTTATTATCTCTGCATTCGCTATTATTCAAAAGCTTTATCCTATCGATAATAAGAATCTTTATTGGGGATTACTTATGGCTATATCCTTAAGTACTCTATGTATTTATCATATTCTCTATAATGATTTTCTTAATATATTAGGCATAAACTGTAATCTCATTATTCTTATAACCCTTTTTATTACTATCATTATTTCCTATTACTTATTCCTTAGATATACCAAACTTAATCATGAACAACAGCTTCTTAACCAGGCTATTGATCATTTTAAGAATGATCAACAAAACTATGCCTTCATTGAAAAGAAAAACAATGAACTCTATAAGCTAAGACATGACTTAAAATATGATTACCTTCAGATGAAAGAATATGTAAAAAGAAAAGAATTTGAAAATGTGAATGAGATGATAAACAAAAGAATAGATTCTCTCAACGAGCATAACATGCTGATCATATCTGGTAATAAGCTGTTTGATTCATTTATTAATATGAAATTAGAACAGCTCAAACTCAACAACATTAAACCAGCTATTATTGTATCTATTCAGGATATATCATTTATAGAGGATGAACATTTGAATATCCTTATAAATTATCTGTTTGATATCGCAATAGATTGCATGGAAAATAATGAATTAGAAGTAAAAATAATGGAAGATCAATGTGCCTTTGAAATCACATTGTATATGAATGATGCAAAAGAAAGAATCAATCAAATGAAATATGATACTCTTGTATTAATACTGCATAAATATCATGGAAGCTTACAAGTACAGCATGCTGGTGCATCACTCTATATCTCTACTCTTATACCTGTTTCATGACAGGTATTTTCGTTTATTATCCTCATAAATCGGTCAAACGTCCTCAAGATATTATTTATTTTTTTAAAGGTTGTATGATTGAAATAGGAGGTGCTTTACTATGATTGAGATGAAACATGTAAATATAAATTTTGGTGATCAAGTCATATTCAATGATGCTCATTTTAAAACATGTCCTGGTCGAATCACTGGTATTATTGGTAAAAGTGGATGTGGTAAAACAACATTCCTAAAATCATTATTATACCAGTACAAAGATAATCTTCTTTATGTAGATAATATAGCTATCAATAATTCTAATAAAGAAGATTATCTATTAAACAAGGTGTCTTATATTGATCAATTTGGGACATTCTTTGATAACATGAAAGTATATGAACATTTTGAATTTATTAATCACCTACAAGAAAGCCAATATGATCAAACCAAAATGAATAATATGCTTCATCTAGTAGGATTGGATCTTATAGATCCATCCTGCTATCCTTCTTCTTTATCTATTGGGCAGAGAAAAAGATTCTTAATAGCGTTATCCATGTATAAAGATGCATCCATCATTATTATTGATGAACCGACTGCTTCTTTAGATCAAGAAAATAAAGAAATCGTACTTCAATTACTCGAAAAACTAAAATCAGAAAACAAATATATTATCATTACGACTCACGATGAATATCTAATAAATCATCTAGACATTACTTATAGAATAGAAAATAGAATTCTTGTATGCGATCAAAACATAGATGAAATAAATCAAACTACTCAACTGAAGAAATCAGACATTAATAGTTATCATAAGTACTTCTTCTATAAGAATAAAAGGCAATGGTTTCAGTTTATTCTTGTATTACTTCTAGGTTCTATTATGACGATCTCTATTTCTACTAACGTAAGTGATAGTCTATTACAGGAAAATAAGTTATCAAGTGGTATAAAACAAGCCAATAAAGCAGAATTATATACAGGTAAGATGAATGATTCTTATATTGCGAATGGCGTAGATAGTTATTATATCGGTGATGCAGAGGTAAATCTTGATATAAGTACTGAGGAATTGAATCGTATTAAATCAATCAAACATGTAAAGAGTGTTTATCCATTTGATGTATTTGATACAATCAATCAAATGGAAGATGTGAGTAAAGGTACTGTTTATTATCAAGGAAGTAAAACACAGTTTGATTATTTTCAGGAAGGGAGTCCAATGGTCGTTCCCTATTACTCTTTCCAGAATATTAAAGTAGATGGAAAAGAACTTAAAGGAAATGCAATCAGTCAATCATTGGCAAGAAAGCTAGGCATAGATGAAAAAGAAAAGAACTTTAAAATATCTATAGATGTATATGTTCCAGTCCAACAATATACTTATCAATGTGAAATTGATGATTCTAAAACATTGGGTACTTTATCACAAGTTCTTACTAAGAAAGTAAATCTTGAAATAGAAATCAATCATATTATTTCAACAGATGATTATTATAATGAATTTCTTAGTGCTGGATATGTTGTGCTTATGAATGACAAATCATTCTATACTATTTTAAATCAATACAATAACCAGACTCCTGATAGTTTACTAGATTCCAAAGAATACAATGCAGCTATTACTCCTTATCAAAGTAAAAATTATGTTGTAGAAGTAGACCGTATTAAGAACTTAAAAAGTGTTGAAAAAGAAATATCTCAGATTTCTAATAATTTCATTACTTATGATCAATATAATTCAGTGACAGATATGGTTGATGTCTATAAGGAAGAAAGAAAAGGAAGATATATTTTTATGGCTGTAGTGATATTAATCGCAATATTCCTTTATGTTCTTGTACAAATGAATGCATTGGATGATAGAAAGAATGAAATTAAATTGTTGAAGGTTTATGGTTTAAAGAATCAAACGATTTGTTCTTTAATGAATGATAATATGATTGTACAGTCCATCTTATCTCTATTACTAAGTATTCCTGGTTTCTTTATCGCAAGAAAAATTGGTTTCTTTGTGATTAATCGTCAGTCAATGACTATGAGTTTATTACTATTTATGATTATTCAAATAGGTGTGACTTTAGTTATTTGTTTCTTATATATCTGTTATAGTCAATGGTTTGTAAAGAAGGTGGATTTATGATTGAGATGAAGAATATCAATCTATCTTTTAAGAATCATATATTGTTTAAGAACCAGAATATAAGTATTCCGTCTTCTCAAATTACTGTAATCACTGGTGAAAGTGGTTCTGGTAAATCTACTTTATTATTTGAACTCGCAGGACTAACACATTATTCCAAGAATGAGTTTTATACCGACAGTAATGATTATGGTTTTGTATTTCAGGATTGTAGATTATTTGATGATTTAACAGCAATACAGAATATTCAACTATTTAGTGAGCTTGCTGAAGTTCCATTTCATAAAGATCAAATGATGAAGCTATTGGATGAATTAGATTTAAATATTGATTTAAATGGAAAAGTAGATGTTTTATCTGGTGGTCAAAAACAGAGATTACTTATATTATGCTGTATGATGAAGAATCCGGATATTATCTTTTTAGATGAGCCTACCGCTTATCTAGATACGATCAATAGAGAACATATGAGAAAGATTATTCATGAATTATGTCATAAATATCATAAGACAGTTGTGATTGCGACACATGATATGGGTATGTTGGAGATTGCTGATATACATTACCATATAGAGCACCAGCAAATCATATTAAAGAAAGAATCTTATACAGAGATCAATAAAATAGAACCTAAAGAACATATTCATACAAATCCTGTCACCTATTACTTAAAGGCTGAGAAATCCAATAGAATCCATTATAAAAGAAATATTGTGATAAGTATTATGATGATCATAGTGACATATATGATGTGCTTTCAAGCTTATTATCAAAAAGAAACAGACACTATGATTAATAAAGCAATTGATAATGAATTAAGGATTTCTTATAAAGATGGTGGTAATGCTTATGATATGGGCGGTCAGCCTATTCCTAAAACACTCATTCAAGACATATCCAACAACAGTATGGTTCAAAGTATTCAGCCATTCTTCCAATGGAATGTCTTAAATACGCAGGAGACTATTGTCATACAGCCTTATTATAGGAATATGAAAACATATAAGACTTATACAAAACAATCATTCAGTATTGAGAATAAACAACTCAATACAGATCATGTCTATATTTCTTATTCTCTCTATCAAAAACTAAACAAGAATATCCATATCACAGGTATTCTTCAAATACCTACAAGTAATACCTACACCTTCAACATGATTCCTTTTGAACTCATTAATGCGAATGTCACAGATAAAGATATTCATAACAGATATACAAAAACAACAGAAAACATTATTTATATATCTCCAAAACTGTATCAGATGATAGTAAATCAATATACACAAAACAATACATATCAGTCCAATGTGTATGTCATTAAAGTAAACTCATATAAGAACATCCAATCTGTAACTGAATTTATTAAAAAACATGATTCTGATATAAAGGTCTATAATCCTGTTTCTTCTGCAATATTAAATAAAACAACTACATTTGGATTTGAAATGATACAGCAGTTCTCTATGATTATGTTTATCATGTTTATAAGTACATGTTTTATTATTGGAATATTTGATATTGTTTCTAGACGTTATCAATATGCACTATTATTAGTGAATGGATTGAATAGATTACAATGTCTACAATTAATATTAAAAGAACGATTTTCTTATTGTTTGACATCTACATTACTATCTATGATTTCAGTCCTATCTCTATTCTTCTTCCAATATCATATATTACCTTCTATAATGATAGAACAAGCTATTTCTATCTTAATCCTAATAAATTCTGTTATTCTAATTATTCCTTGTTTGACTTTTCTTGTATTAATGAGATCAAACAACGAAGGAAATCTATTAAAGACAAGTGAGTGATGATCATGAAAAAACTACCCGTTATTATAGTCTCTGTTGGATGTATTATTACCGCTCTTATTGTAAGTATGACTCCTACAGTGAAAGTTGTGAATAATACCACGTATTCTTATTTCAATTATGAACTTCTCGGTATTGGTTTTGCGATTAGTTTATTGCTTGGTATTATCTCCTTATGGTTTATAAAAAGAAAAGGAAACTAATCACATATTAAATTCGGAGGGAAAAACATCCCTCCTTTTCAATACTCAAGTTTTCTGCGTATCTGATATAATTATGGTAACTTACTTAACATTTGTTGATAAGAACAAAAAAATATAAGGACAACCACTTACTGGTTGTCCCATCTTAAAAAAAACTATGACTTATAGAAAAGAATTCTATATTATGAATAAGATATGTTTGATTATTCTTTGTACCTGTCACACTACACCACAATTAGAAGGTACATGGACATGTGAGAAATCTCCATTAGAAATAGACAAAGACTTATCTTTTAACATATATGATGCAGAAGCAGGTAATCTATGAAGACTACTGAAACAGTTCAATATTACTTTAAGAATAATAAACTGTATCTACCACATTAGTGTTCTACAAGAAATAGAAGATTATATCTTCTGTTTTTTTATGCTTTTAACTAAAGCTCCAAACAATACAATAAGTATAACGGCTGAAAGCCAGAACTCTACTTTCATTTCTACAAGTATGAAACCAACTGAAAAGAGACTGATTAATTGATCAAAGTATTCAGAGATGTTATTAAAGACAGGAATCATCATCATAGCACCTGTTTCTATCATGATGATAATTAAGCATAATACAGTAATTACTATATGATTGATATGACATACCTGAATAAAGAAATAAAGGTTAATCACTGCAATAATATTTAATATATGAATCAACTGCCCTTTTGGATTCACAAGATAAGAGAGATATCTTGTACTGAATATAATATAAATAGGAAGATAATAAGACAACATTGTCATGCTTTCTTTATAGTCCCCTATTCTATAGGCAAGATAGAAGATGAGCATTCCTACAATGACATCAATGATTAATCCAATCTTACGATTTCTTCTTTTCTTATAGAGTTTCATCTCTTCTAAAGTAAGAGGTGGAAGATGGTGTTTTTCTCTATTACGATTGAATTCTTCATTCTGTTTCTTAAGTATATCATTCACATAATCATTAGATTGTGATTGTGCTTCTTCACTATAGTAGCTGATTGTATTTTGATGTATATATGTATAATACACTTGATAGAGAGTACCGATAATAAGAAGAACTATACTAATAATAAGAGGAATCATATAAGGAACTGAAATAGACGGTAATATGAATACAAGAGCCAATACAATATAATCTAGTAGAATATTATATCGCTTATTTTTCATAATAAGATCAATAAGAATAATCAGGATCATTGCTTCTACAACCTTTCCGCCTGCCTGAGATGTTGGGTTAAGAATCAAATAGAATACATAGTTCCATAAGAAGATGGTGTATCTAAAGAAACTATTGATACATGTGGTTTTCTTTCCTTGATCATGGAAATAGTTTTTAATGAATGTATCATGATTTTCCTTAATAAGTGTATCTAATTCTTTATGGTTCATCTGTGCTGTGATTAATAGATCTAACAAGCTCATAAGTATATCATTCGCATAGAATCCTGGATAATGTCTCTCTTGTGCATATTGATATGCCTTGTCATAGAATGCCTGATAGTCTCCTGTTAATTGATTTCTTAATGTGTTATATTGTGCAATCATTCTTTATCCTCCAAAATCTTTTCTACAATACCTGTTATCTTATAATAAGAATGTTTAAATTCTCTCAAATGGACTAATCCTTCATCCGTAATCTTATAGTATTTTCTATAGGGTCCAGCTTCTGATTTCACCTGTCTACATGATAAATATCCCTTCTTAGACAAACGTGTTAATATCGGATAGAAGGTCCCTTCTCCTACATTCTCAAAGCCATACTTTTCTAGTTCTAATAATAGTTCATAACCATAAGTTTCCTTATGACTAATAAGAGTAAGAATACATCCTTCCAACATTCCTTTCATCAATTGTGTATCCATTATGTCACCTACTTTGCAATACAAAGTATATACTACTTGGTTATACAAAGTAAAGAAATAAAAAAAGTTCTTAAGTGTTTCTTAATTTCCACACAAATTACACATATTAGATATATAATACAAAATTGTTGAAGATATAAAGTTGAGGTAGAATAGAAATGAAAAAACGTCATTTAAGAAAGAGGGCATATGTCCTATTAGGCTGTATTGTCGTTTTAGTGCTTGGTCTAGGCATTTATTTTATGACACGTCCAGCTGTTAGCTTTAATGAAAGTACACAGGATATTGAAATCAATAGTACTTACAATCCTATGTCTTTTATTAAAAAAGTAAGAGGTAATAAGAGTGATGTGACTGTAGATAATTCTAAAGTTAACGTCAAAAAACTTGGAAAGTATAAGATTACTTATACATTAAACAAGAAGAACTATGTATTAAATGTAGAAGTTGTAGATACTAAGAAGCCTACATTTAAAGTAGTGAATAAGGCAGTAGAAGTAGGTACTAAAGTTAAAGCAAGTGAATTTGTGACTGATATTAAAGATGAAACAAAGACTAAGACTTACTTTAAGAAGAATGTATCTTTTGATAAAGAAGGTACACAGAAAGTAACTGTTGTTGTAGAAGATCAGGGTGGTAATAAGACTGAAAAAGAAGTGACTGTGAAAGCTGTAAAGGATACTAAAGCGCCATTACTTGCAGGTCTTCAGAATTATGATACTACTGTAGGTTCTAATATTGATTTCATGAAAGGTATTACTGTAGAAGATGATTTTGATAAGAATCCTAAGGTATCTGTAGATAGCAGCAAAGTAGATTTTGGAAAAGCAGGTACTTATAAAGTAATCTATACAACTAAAGATAAGTCTGGTAATGAAAGAAAGTATACACAGACTGTTATTGTGAATAATCCACGTCCTGCCAATGCAATCGCACCAAGTGGTGAAAAGGTTGTTTATCTTACATTTGATGATGGACCTTCTCAGAATACTCAGCGTGTGTTAGATATTCTTGATAGATATCATGCGAAAGCAACATTCTTTGTGACTGGTAATGGTCAGAAATATAATTACTTAATTCAGGAAGCACATAAGAGAGGTAATACTATAGCACTTCATACTTATTGTCATGATTATCGTACTGTTTATGCTTCTACTGATGCTTACTTTAATGATTTAAATAAAGTAGGTGATATGGTTAAGGGTCTTATTGGATTTACTCCTCGTTATATTAGATTTCCTGGAGGAAGTTCTAATACAGTTTCTAGACATTATTCTGCAGGTATTATGAGTAATCTTACTAGAATGGTACAGGAAAAGGGTTATCAGTATTATGACTGGAATGTCAGCAGTGGAGATGCATCAGGTAATAATGTCCCTACTGCAAGACTTATTGCGAACGCAACAGCTTCTCGTAATAATCAGATTATGATCTTATTCCATGATACAGCTGCAAAGAATACAACTGTAGAAGCATTACCTAAAGTTATTGAACATTATCAGAGCCTTGGTTATACATTCAAGGGTATTGATGATACTACATTTACACCTCATCAAAGAGTATTAAACTAAAAGCCTCATTCGAGGCTTTTTTCTCATGCGTCCATAGTTCATCAAAATGCACCTATTCTCAATAATACATTTAGAAACAACATTACTTATTATAAAGGGTGATAATAGTGATATTTATGCGAAAAGAAAGCATAAAAGATTATCCCCTCCGATAAAGCCTACTCAATGTAGGCTTTTTCTTTTGGTATCCTATATTTTTTGTTTATTATTCACATTTTCATGATATAATTTTTTCGAAAAAACATACTGAATAATATCGTAAGGAGATTTGTTTTGAAGAAAAGAATTATTTCAATTGTTTGTCTATTTTTACTCATCTCATTATTACCTGGATGTTCTTCAGATAAAGAAGAAGAGTCTGATGCGATTATTGTGAATGATCAGCTAGGACGTCAGATTACAATTAAAGACCAAGTAAAACGTGTCGTGAGCACTTCATATATAACAACTTCTACATGCCTCGCATTAGGAGTAAATGATCAGTTAGTTGGTATAGAAAAGAATGCTTCTTCTAGAAGCATTTATCAAAACGCTGATCCTGATTTATTAGAACTACCTCAGGTAGGATGTGATGTCAGTCTTATCGCAAAGACAGCCCCTGATGTAGTATTTATGATGAAAGAGAATAAGAATCTTATTGAGGATTTTGAAGAAAGACATATTAAAGTTATTGTGGTTGATCCTTCTAGTGAGAAGAAGTATGATGCCATGGTTTCACTTATTGCGAAAGTTTGTGGTAAACAAAACAATGCGAAGAAGTTAAAGAACTACTATAGTACTAAAAAGAGTAAGATGAATAGTTTAGGCACTTCTAATAAGCATGTTTATATTGCTTCAAAAGAGTCTATTTATAGACCTGTCACACCTTCTATGTTTCAAAGTACTATACTAGACATGGCGCATGTGAAAAATGCTGCAACGAGTATTAAAGGTGTAGACTACCCTACTATTGCGTTAGAAACATTATTAACTTTAAACCCAGATATGGTGATCATGCCTCGTAATGCTTCTTATTCAAAAGATTCTATTTATAACTATGAATTCTTCTCATCACTTGATATAGTGAAGAACAAGAAGATTTATATTATGCCTGAAGTGGTTGAATCATGGATGGATCCTGTTCCTTCTCATATTCTTGCATCACTCTGGCTATCATATGTACTTCATCCTCATGATTATACATATGAGAATTATAAAAAGGATGTAATAGATTTTTATAAAGAATTTTATGATTTTAGTCTTGATGAAACACTTATCACAAAATAGAAAGGATAGAAAAAGATGTTAAATATTCAGGAATATGTAAGACCTCAGTCGCTTGAGGAAGCTTATGAACTCGTTCAGAACAGAAAAAACATTATTGTAGGTGGTATGTTATGGTTGAAGATGATGAATAGATCAGTTGAAAAGGCAATTGATTTATGTGATCTTCATTTAGATACTATCGAAGAAGATGATGAACAGTTTACTATTGGTGCAATGGTGACATTACGTCAGTTAGAAACTCATGCAGGATTAAATGCTTATACACATGATGCAATGAAACATAGTGTAGAACATATTATTGGTGTGCAGTTTAGAAACTGTGCGACTGTAGGAGGTTCTATTTTTGGTCGTTATGGTTTCTCTGATGTATTATCTATGTTTATGGGATTAGATGCTTATGTAGAATTATATAACGGTGGTATTGTACCTATGAGAGAGTTTGCTTGGATGCGTCCTTCTCTTGATATTCTTGTACGTGTTATTGTAAAGAAGACACCTATTAAGGTTTGTTATAAGTCACAGAGAAATGTAAGTACTGATTTCCCTGTTCTTACTTGTTGTGCAAGTTATATGAATGATACTTATTCTGTAGTAATTGGTGGTCGTCCTTTAAAGGCAATTGCTTATGAGAAACAGATGGAATTAAATGATGAGTCTATTGAAGCTTTTATTGAAGAAGTATCTTCTGAAATCAAACTTGGAAGCAATAACTTAGGTAGTGCAGAATATCGTCAGAAACTTGTAAAGGTTCTTATGAGACGTTCATTAAAGGAATTGGAGGCACAGTAAGATGGAAATTACAATTACATTAAATGGAAAAACAATAACTCGTAGTATTTTACCTGATACTCTTCTTATTGATTTTGTAAGAAGTGAGCATTGTCTTAGTGTTAAAAGAGGCTGTGATACAAGTAACTGTGGATTATGTACAGTATTATTAGACAATAAACCAGTTCTTTCTTGTAGTGTTCTTGCAGCAAGAGCTGCAGGTCATGAAGTGACTACTTTAGAAGGACTACAGGAAAAAGCAAGACCTCTTGCTGAATTTATTGCTGATCAGGGGGCTGAACAGTGTGGTTTCTGTAATCCTGGATTTATGATGAATACAATCGCATTACTAGAAGAAAATAAAGATCCTAGTGATGATGAAATCAGAGCATTCTTATCTGGTAACCTTTGTCGTTGTTCTGGTTATGAAGGACAATTAAGAGGTATTAGAAACTATATTAATTACTGCAAGGAAAATGGAAAGGAAGTGTTAGGATGAGTCAGGAATTAAAACAGGTTAATAAACCTATAAGAAAAAAAGATGCAATGAACCTATTATTAGGTAAACCTGTCTATGTTGATGATGTAACACCTCATGACTGTTTAATTGTAAAGCTTGTTCATTCTCCTCATGCTAATGCATTAATTGAGAGTATTGATACAGAAGCAGCTAAGGCAGTAGATACAATTGAAGCTGTTTATACTTATAAAGATGTGCCTCAGAAACGTTTTACTATGGCTGGTCAGACTTATCCAGAACCTAGTCCTTATGACCGCTTGATCTTAGATCAAAGAGTAAGATTCGTAGGTGATCCAGTTGCGATTGTTGCTGGTTATGATGAAAAGAAAGTAGATGAAGCATTAAAGCTTATTAAAGTAAAATATCAGGTAGAAGAAGCAGTATTAGACTTTAGAACTGCTAAGGATAATCCTATTCTTGTACATCCTGAAGATAACTGGAAAGCATTATGTCCTGTAGGGGCAGATAATAAGCGTAACTTAGTAGCCACTGCAGATGAAACACATGGTGATCTAGAAGAAGTATTTAAATCATGTGATCATGTGATTGAACGTACTTATCATGTTCCTGCAGTCAATCAGGCAATGATGGAAACATTCAGAACTTATTGTGAAATTGATACTTATGGTCGTTTACATGTTATTAGTTCTACACAGATTGTCTTCCATGCACGTCGTATTCTTGCGAATGCTTTAGATATTCCTAAGTCTATGATTCGTGTTGAAAAACCTCGTATTGGTGGTGGCTTTGGTGCAAAGCAGTCACTTGTGACTGAAATCTACCCTGCATTTGTTACATGGATGACTAAGAAACCATCTAAGCTTATTTATACACGTACTGAATCTCAGATTGCAGGTAGTCCACGTCATGAAATGGAAGTCACTACTAAAGTGGGTGCTATGAATGATGGTACTATTCGTGCCATTGATGTATATACATTATCTAACTCTGGTGCCTTTGGTGAACATGGTCCTACAACTGTAGGTTTATCAGGTCATAAGTCTATTCCTCTTTATACAAATAATCTAGAAGCATTCCGCTTCCATTATGATGTTGTTTACACAAATAGATTATCTTCTGGTGCATATCGTGGATATGGTGCGACTCAGGGTATTTATGCATTAGAAACATGTGTCAATGAATTAGCTGATATTCTACATATGGATCCAGTAGAAATCAGAGAAAAGAACATGGTACGTCAGGGTCAGAAGATGGATGCCTACTATGGTGAAATCGCTGATAGCTGTGCATTAGATAAGTGTATGGAACGTGCTAAGAAAGAATTTGACTGGGAAAACCGTAAGACTCCTACTGTAATGCCTGATGGTCGTATTAAGGCAGCAGGTGTTGCCATGGCAATGCAGGGATCAGGTATCTCTGGTGTCGATGTTGGATCTGCTACATTAAAGTTAAATGATGATGGTTCTTATATGTTAAGCATTGGTGCTGCAGATATGGGTACTGGATGTGATACTATTCTTGCCCAGATGGCTGCAGAAGAATTAGAATGTGATGTAGACAATATCGTTGTCTTTGGTGCAGATACTGATGCTTCTCCATATGATTCTGGTTCTTATGCTTCTAGTACAACTTATGTTACTGGTATGGCTGTAAGAAAAGCGAGTGAAGAGCTCAAAGAGAACATGATGAAGATTGCTGCTAATAAGTGGGAATGTGATCCTGAATCATTAGTATTTACTGGCAATACAATTGATAATCCAGCTACAAATGAATCATTTACACATATGGATATTGCAACATTCTCTCAGTGTGGTAATACAGTTCCTATCCAGGTAACATGCACTCATTCCTCTAAAATTTCTCCACCACCATATATGGTAGGTATGGCAGAAATTGCATTAGATAAAGAAACAGGTTCTGTAGAAATACTAGATTATGTAGCTGTTGTAGACTGTGGTACTGTAGTAAATACTAATCTTGCAACTGTACAGACTGAAGGTGGTCTTGTACAGGGTATCGGTATGGCATTATCAGAAAGTATTACTTATTCACCTAAGGGTGGTTTAACTGAAAATAACTTCATGACTTATAAGATTCCTACAAGACTTGATATGGGGCATTTACGTGTTTATTTTGAAAGCAGTTATGAAAAGACAGGTCCATTTGGTGCAAAGTCTATTGGTGAATGTGTCATCAATACACCAGCCCCAGCCTTATGTGCTGCCATCCACAGTGCATGTGGTGCATGGGTGAGAGACCTTCCAATGACACCTGAAAAGATTGTCATGGCTATCGATGAATAAAACATATATTATATATCTTGCATCAGGAAACAGCAGACGTTTTAAAGGAAACAAACTGCTGTTTCCTTTTCAAAATAAACCGTTATATCAACATGCATTAGATCTCATATTAAAGGAATATGATCATGTGATTGTCGTATCACAATATGATGAGATACTACAATATGCGTCTCAAAGAGGCGCTCTGGGTATTTTATGTTTAGAGAGTATTCATGGTATCTCTTATTCTATTAAGGCCGCTGTGAGCTATTTAAATACGTTAGAGAAGCCATTTAGAATGATCTTCATGGTCGCTGATCAGCCTTATATTTCTATGAATACTATAGATAAACTGATGCATACAAAGCATAAACTTGCCAGTTGTGCCTATGAAGATAAAGTAGGCAATCCTACTCTATTTGATAGCTCTTATATTCCTGAGTTACTTCTATTAAAAGAAGATCAAGGTGGAAGAAAGGTATTAAATAAGCATCCTGATGAAGTAGAATATATACAAGTAGAGAATATAAGAGAACTCTATGATATAGATTATCAAGAAGACCTGAAGCAACTACAATAGTTGCTTTTTTTCATGCATGAAAAAAAGTCCCTCTTTCGAGAGACTTAAGTGTTACATATGTTTCTTTGCAAAGTTCCAAGTATCTCTGCACATATCATCAAGTGTCTTTTCAGCCACCCATCCTAACTGTTCTTTTGCACGAGTAGGATCTGCATAACATGTTGCAATATCACCTGCACGTCTTGGCTTGATTTCATAAGGAATCTTGATTCCATTAACTCTTTCAAATGCCTTAACGATTTCTAATACGCTATATCCTTTACCTGTTCCTAGGTTACAGATATGAACACCTGG
>NZ_JACRWG010000051.1:0-17477 GCF_014306455.1 Catenibacterium faecis | reverse complement strand
ATACCTGACAAATCTTCCAATACAAAGAGAGTGTGCTTTGGGTTGTTTTCAACGAGTGCCTTCGATACCTGATGGTTAATATCCTGCATCCAACGGTTTTCTCGCTGACCGATAGCTTTTAGTCTTCGTCTTGAGGATGGCGTATGTCGCATTTGTAGTTCTTTACGAAGCTTGGAATAGTTAGCACGTTTCTGTTTAATAGCTTTGCCACTAACAAATCCAGACTTATGTTTGCTGTCATAAGTTGCAACAACAAAGTTAATACCTCTGTCAATACCTACAACATTACAGATGTCAGAAATATTAATTTCTTCAACCTCATAGGTAACTGGTATATGCAGATAGTATTTACCATGTTTATTTACAAGTCTGGCAGTACCAAACTTATAAATCGTATGATCGAAATACTTAGACATTCCATCTGCAAAATAAGATAACTTCACACGACCATTAAGCGTATTGATTGAAAAACGGTTTTGTGTTAAGGAATAATCTCTGTTCCAAACCAGATCATACTGAGGCTTTTTGAACGATGGTTTAATCCACTCATTCTGATTTTCAAGAATGGTCTTATATCTGGCGATAACAGTCTTCAAAACAGACTGAGCCATCTGCGATTTAAGGTTAAACTTTTCTCGTAAAGTAGAATACAAAGCTTTATTAAGTGAAAACTGCTTTAAGTCATGAGTGCGGAATACATAGTCTGAAACATAATTACAGGCATTACGATAAACAGACATAGTTTCATCAAGCAAAAACTTATCTGTTTCAGCTGCGATTATTTGAATTTTAGCTGTAATAGTCATCTGTTCCATAGATGTACTCCTTTCATAGATATTTCACTATATATTATATAATATGTATAATGGTAATCAATATTTTGAGGTAAACTGTGGATAATAGATACAATCGTCATAACAGACGAAAATACAGCTTTAAAGTACATATAGTTCTAGTAACCAAATACCACAAACAACTACTAAAAGGCTCTATTGCTGGTGATGTGAAACAAAAGATTTTCGATATAGCTAATACTAGTGACTATGAAATTATTGCGATAGAAACTTACAAAGACCATATACATTTCTTATTAAGTTGCGATACAACAGATAGAGTTTGTGATATTTTCAAAATTGTAAAGTAGGAAACAACATACCACTTATGGCATAAGTATAGTTCGGTCTTATCAAAACAGTATTGGAAGGAAAAAGTATTTTGGTCAGATGGTTATTTTGCTTGTAGCATTGGAGAAGTGTCATCAGCAACTATGCAAAAATATATTGAGAGTCAGGGATAATAGATAACGATTTACGAGGCTCCTCCCACCGCCTAAAGGCAGTGGGAGGAGCCTATGACAAACGAATGGATTTATTTATGAAAGAGTTTGGCAAGAAAGCTTATGTAAATACTGTTTATATCAATTTTGAGAATAATTCAATTATGTCTGACTTATTCTCTTATGATTTGGATGTTCATAGTTTGGTTAAGGGAATAGAAGTCTATACTGATCAAATAATAGATCCGGATAACACTCTTCTTATATTTGATGAATTACAGGAAGTACCTAGAGCCTTAACTTCTTTAAAATATTTCAATGAGAATGCACCTGAATATCATATTGTATGCGCCTGTTCATTCATGGGTATTGATTTACATCAATGGACATCATTTCCAGTAGGTAAAGTGGATCTTATGAACCTCTATCCACTTAGCTATAAGGAATTCTTATTAGCAACTAAACAAAGTGATGCTTTGAAGGACTATTATTTTGTAGGGGGGGTATGCCAGAAGCTGTACAACATTTTGTGAGTCATCGTAGTTATGATGAAGTACGCAATATACAGAAGAGAATTCTATTAGATTATGAACATGATTTTACATGTCCAAAAATAAGTAAAGTATGGAATAGTATTCCAATACAGATTTCTAATAATACATATGAAGGGAAACGTGGTAAAGGTTTTGATGTGGCTGTTATGTGGTTAGCTGATTGTGGATTGATATACATAGTGAATCGTGTGAGACAGGTAAAAGCACCCTTGAAAATACATGAGGATTTCAATACATTTCAATTATATCTATTAGATATAGGATTATTAGGATGTATAGCAAAACTTGATGAGCATACACTAAGTAAACAATATATATGTCAGCAGCTTATGGCAACAGAACATGTGAGTATATATTGTACAGATGATACAGATTTCTTGATAGAGAAAGAAGATGGCATTATTCCTATAAGTGCGCAAAAGACACTATAAAGGAATGGATCTTCTCCTGTATTTATAAATAAAAGCATCGATCAACTCGTGATCGATGCTTACGTGATCAAATATCCAGTTTTATATGAATATCAGTGATATTTTGTTTACCATATACAATACGTAGGATTAAGATTATATTTTCTGCAGTATTCGGAAGATAGTACATGATATAATTTCCAATCAATTTCTTTCTCAAATTATCTAACTGTAAAAATTCATTGTCTACAAGAGAACCACTTTCAGGAAAAGCTCTTGCTTCGTCAATATTATCCTTTAACTTGTCTACGAAATCAGATGCTGCCTGTGGATTTGCAAGTTCAACTGCTATATACGAGACAATTCCATCTAAATCAGATTCTGCTCTTTTGGTCAGTCGATATCCAAATTTAGATGCCATACTTGCTCCTTATATTATAAATTGCAGTGTCTCCTTCTACTGTGTTTCCAGATTTCACATCTTTCAAACCATCCAATATTGTTGTTGCTTCATCCATCTTTCTCATAGTTTTTTCATAATAATCAATGTCCATAACAACCAATCTGCCGTATCCATTCTTGGTTACGAATACAGGACCGTTTTCTTCTGCACAGCGACGTTCTACTTCAACCGTATTTTTTAAATCACGCATCGGAATAATCTGCATAGAATCAGCTCCTTTCTTGTGGCTAAATTATAGCCTATATTTAGTCACACTACAAGTGGTCGTGAATTATTACGATAAAAAAAACGACACAATCAAGTGTCGTTTTAATGTTAGTTCATAGTTTTCTGTAACTTCTTGGCTACTAGTACTAATACAATCGCAAGTGCTGCAAGAATAGCTGAAGCAATATAACCCATTACATAAGATCCAGTGGCATCGAAGAAGCTTGCTGAAATCTTAGGACCTACAAAAGCACTGATATCATAACCAATAAAATTAAACCATAGTTTCTGTTATAGAACTTAGAACCAAAGATAATCTTAACCATAGTCGCAAATATGACTAGTAATCTACCAAATGAGAATCCTACTAAGGCGATACATAAATGAAAAAAACAATCTAGAGTTAGATGGTGACATCTTTACTCAGATTGTTTCTATGTGGAAACCAGAAGAAGAATACTTCAACTGGCATAATTTATGGATTCCAATTAAATAGAAGAGTCCTTTTTTGGTTTTACTTTATTATCTATTCTATTTCCATTTTCATCTAGTTTATAGAGGTTATTGTATGTGACTTCTATATGTTTCTGATAGAGTCCGATATTAATGATTCTAGAGAACACAGCATAGATCAAAGCAGTAAGTGGTACACCGATAAGTACACCAACAACACCCCATAGATTACCAAATATAGTAATACCTAGTAAGACAAATAAACCACCTATACCTACAGATTTACCTACAATCTTAGGATATACCACATTTCCTTCAAACTGCTGTAAGCAAAGATAAATAATCGCAAAAGCTAACATGCTCTTACTCTGTGCTGCAGCCACTAAGATGAGTCCTGCAAAGAAGGTAATGAAGTTACCAAACATCGGTACAAAGCTAAATAAGAAAGCCATAATCGCAATTAATTCAGGGAAAGGCATTCTAAATAAACGCATCGCAATATAGACTTCTAACATAAAACATGTTGCTTCTAACATCTGTCCTGTCACAAAACTATTAAAGTAATGATTGGCTTCACTCATGATATCAAAAGCGACACCTGCACGTTTATGACCTAATATATATGCAATGAGTTTTCTACCTTGTTCAAGATGTTTCTCTTTATTTGCAAGAAGATAGAGAGCCATAAAGAATGAAGTGATAGCAGTAATGAATGAACCACCAATATTTGATACAAATTCTGTTGTTTTAAAATGAGGATTACCTAGGAAATTACCTGCAGTCGCAAGAATTGTACTTAAATCAATAGAGGCAAACCATTTCTGTACTTCATCTACTGTGACTGAATAATCAATATTAAATTTTGTACATATAGAAGTAATATAGACAGCAAGTCTTTTTGCATAATTATCTAAGTTAGAGAATAAGAGTGAGAAGCTTTCTCCGATTCTAGGAATAATGAATGAGAAGAACATCACTAATATTAATAGTAAACATATAATAGTGATAGCCATCGCAATACCACGAGTTCCCTCTACTAAGAATTGAGGAAGCTTTAGGTTAGGTTTTTTCTTCGTTAATTGTTCTCTTGCTTTCACAAGTAACTTCTCTACTAATTTCATTGGGATATTGATTACAAATGCGATTACTATCGCAATATAGAAGGGTCTTGCAAGCCCTAATGCATTAAGGAAGAAGTCCCATACTGATTCTAAATTAAAAAGAATAAAAGCTAAGATAATACCGTATGTAATATATTGGAAAATCTTGTCTTCTGGAAAATTGAAATTTTTGTTATCCATAATAATCACCTAAGGAAATAGTACCACAAAATAAGGTGTATTGTTACTAGAAATTGAAGAAGAAAAGGTTGAGGAATAGAAGAAATTTGCTATAATGACACACGTGAAAGGAGAATATAAATGAACACTATTATTATTAATAAAATCATGATGCATATGCTTGATTTTGAGCATCGTAAGATATATTTAAGTGAAGATTTCTGCGAATTAAATGATACAACTCAGGAATATTATCATAAAAAAGTAGAAAAAGCTTTATACAGTCCAGCTATTAAAGAACTTGTTGTGCCTTCACTTCATGAATTATTACTTCGTGCTGATAAGATGCTAGAAGATGATGAAGAATTCAAGAAACAGGCAAAAGAAATTAGTGAAAAGTTCTTTGCGTTAGGTTCAGTGATTGAAGAAATGCCTAATAGTAATATTTTATATGTGGATTGTTATCGTGATGGTGTACATATGATTGCCGCTTTAAAGCTTAATTATAAATATAATTCTGTATCTCTTGTAGAAGAAGAAAATGTCCGTATTACAAGAAGACAGGTTCTTCCTCAGATTGGTACAGCTGTTGATGAAGCGATTATTATAGATACAGATCATAAGAAGATATCTCTTATTGAGAAAAAGTATCTTATTGATGGTAAGATGGATACTTATCTTAATAGTCAGTGGATCAAGGGAGAAGAAAAACTCACTGATCGTCAGAAGATTTCTACTATGAAGAAAGTAGTGAATAAGATTGATGATATTTATCATGTAAATGATAAAGAAGCACTTCCACTTGTAAAACAGGAAATATTAGAAAGAACACAGATGGGTGAACTTGTTAAACCGATTGAAGTTGTTCGTAAGGTTATGGAAAGAGATTACCAGGCTCAGGAAGAATCAGAAACAATGTTGAAGGATCTTGGGATTGGTGAAGATGATACAATTTCTTTAAATGCGTTAGGACGTTCTGTAGAGGTTGTTAAGATTACTCTTGATGAGGATATTCAAATAACTATGCCAGTAGATGAATATGTAAATGGATCTACTTTTGAAAAGAAAGAAAACCCTGATGGAACAGTTTCTATCGTATTAAATAATATTCAAGACATTACAATTAAGTAAACGTTTACATTTTTTTGCCTATATTGTCTGAAATGAATGAATTTTGGTCATATTTATTGTATAATAAAGTTTATGAAGGGAGACATATAGGTATGTTAGATAATTTCTTGATAAAATTGTTTTTTGAAGGAAAGTGTTTAGAAGCATATAAGGTATTCGGTGCTCATCCGGATAAAAAGGGCGTTCGCTTTACAGTATATGCACCACATGCAAGAAGTGTTCAGGTTGTAGGTAATTTTAATGACTGGGATGGAACACAACATTATATGGAGAGATATAATGATGGAGGCGTGTGGACTCTCTATATTGAAGGGCTAAAGCAGTATGACCTTTATAAATATAGAATTGAAACACCTTCTGGAGCTATTGTTGATCGTGCAGATCCATATGCCTTTTTCAGTGAAATTAGACCAGGTACAGCATCTAAGGTATATAACCTAGATGGTTATCGCTGGCATGATTCTAGATGGATGAAGTCACGTTCTAATAACTATGATCGTAACATGAATATCTATGAAGCGAATCTTGGTTCTTGGAAGATGAAAAAGGAATTTACAGATACATCTGATGGAGAATTCTATTCATATGAAGAAATGATTGATGAAATCATTCCTTATGTAAAGAAGATGGGCTATACACATATTGAAGTAATGCCTTTAAATGAGTTCCCATTTGATGGCTCTTGGGGATATCAGGCAACAGGTTATTTTAGTGCGACAAGTCGTTATGGACATCCAAAACAGTTAAAGGATTTCATTAATGCGTGTCATAAAGAAGGTATAGGGGTTATTATGGACTTCGTACCTGCTCATTTTGTTAAAGATGGACATGGTCTTTATCAGTTTGATGGAGGCTGGGTTTATGAATATGCAGATGTGAATAACCGTTATTCTGAATGGGATTCAGTATATTTTGATGTGACAAAAGATACTGTACGTTCATTCTTAAAGAGTGCTGTTCATTTCTGGGCAGAAGAATTCCATATTGATGGTATTCGTTTTGATGCTGTCAGCAACCTTATTTACTGGAAAGGTAATAAAGACTTTGGTACAAACAATGGGGCTTTAGAGTTCTTAAAGACTATGAATGAACAGATTCATGAAAGATATCCTGCATTAATGACTATTGCAGAAGACTCAACTGATTTCCCATATGTAACTAAACCAGTTAAGGATGGCGGTTTAGGATTTGATTATAAGTGGGATATGGGCTGGATGAATGATACATTGAAGTATTTCAAAGAAGATCCAGTTTATCGTCAATATGATCATAATTTATTAACTTTCTCAATGATGTATTTCTATTCAGAAAGATTTATTTTGCCATTCTCACATGATGAAGTGGTTCATGGTAAAGCAACTATTTTAAATAAGATGTGGGGACTTGATGGAGACAAGTTCGCGCAGGCAAAAGCTTTATATACATATATGATGACTCATCCTGGTAAGAAGCTTAATTTCATGGGTAATGAATTAGGTGAATACAAGGAATGGGATGAAAGAAAAGCATTGGCTTGGAATATCTTAGAATATCCACAGCATGATTCTTTCCATCATTTTATGCAGGATTTAAATAAGATGGTTGAAGAACATCCAGCTCTTTATAGTATGGATTATGATCCAAAAGGATTTAAATGGCTGGTTGTAGATGATCATAATCAGAGTGTATTCTCATATGCTCGATTTGATAAGAAAGGCAACTGTTTAGTTATAGTAGCTAACTTTATTGGTAATAGTCATGATAATTATGCTGTACCAGTACCGTTTGCTGGAAGCTATAAAGAAATCTTGAATACAGATAAAGATAGTTATAACGGTTCTAATTACACAAATACACGTGCTTTAAGATCAAAGAAAGGTACTTGCCTCAATGAAGCACAGAGTATTCATGTAAAATTAGCGCCATTTAGCGCGGTGGTATTTGAATATCATAAGCCAGCTAAAAAAGTGTCTTCTTCAAAGAAGACAAAGAAAAGTGTTGTAAAGGAAGGAAAGTAGTAAATGTTTAATACAAAAGAAGAATTTAAATATGAATTTTCTAAGCGAATCATTGAATCATATGGTCGTACAGTAGAAGAAGCACATTTAACAGAAAAGTTCATGGTTCTTGAAACTATGGTTCGTGACTATGCATCTGTTAACTGGGCTATGACAAAGATGGCAGTTCAGGCTAAGCAGCAGAAACAGGTTCACTATTTCTCAATGGAATTCTTAGTTGGTCGTCTATTAGTCAACAATATGATGAACTTAGGTATCTATGAAATTGCAAAGGAAGGTCTTGCAGATTATGGTATTAATATCCATGATCTAGAAGAATTAGAATCAGATGCTGGTTTAGGTAATGGTGGTTTAGGTCGTCTTGCTGCCTGCTTCATGGATTCTTTAGCTTCTTTATCTTATCCAGCTTTCGGTAATACTATTCGTTATGATTATGGTTTCTTCAAACAGAAGATTGAAAATGGATACCAGGTAGAAGTACCAGACCAGTGGTTACGTTTAGGTAATATGTGGGAAGTAAGAAAACCTAAGCATGCAACAGAAGTTAAATTCTGGGGTAAAGTAATCTGGGATGATGCAACTGGTGGATGGAAGCATGTAGATTATGAAGCAGTACGTGCTGTACCTTATGATATGCCAATTGTTGGTAATGATACTAAGGTGACTAATACATTAAGATTATGGAAAGCTGAACCTAGTGAAAACATTCCTACAAATAAAGATTTCCGTCAGTATGCTCAGGAAGTCAATGATATTTGTCAGACATTATATCCTGATGATTCTACACATGCTGGTAGAGTATTACGTTTAAAACAGCAGTATTTCTTTGTATGTGCTGGTTTAAATTCTATTATTCGTGCACATTTAAGAGTATATCCTGATTTAACTAACTTCCATGAAAAGAATGTTATTCAGTTAAATGATACACATCCAGTATTAGTTATTCCTGAATTAATGCGTGTATTTATTGATGATTACAACATGGAATGGGATGATGCATGGAATATCGTATGTAAGACTTGTGCATATACAAACCATACAATCTTAGCTGAAGCATTAGAAAAATGGCCTGTTGATATGATGAGAGACTTATTACCAAGAGTTTATCAGATCATCGAAGAAATCAATAGACGTTTCATTGGTTTCGTAAAACAGCAGACTGAAAATGATAACGAACTATTACAGAGAGTTATGATTATTAAAGATGGTCAGGTACATATGGCTAGACTTGCGATTGCTGGTTCATTTAGTGTCAATGGTGTAGCACAGCTTCACTCTGATATCTTAAAAGAAAGAGAAATGAAGGATTTCGATACTTTATATCCTAACAAGTTCAACAATAAAACGAATGGTGTCACTCATAGAAGATGGCTTGCATATTGTAACCCACAGCTAACTTCATTAATTAATGAATCAATTGGTGATAGCTGGATGCATAGACCAGATGATTTAGAAAAGTTGGCTCCTTATGTAACTGATTCAATTACTCAGAGTAAGTTCTATAATGTAAAACAGCAGAGAAAACAGATTCTTGCAGATTACATTAAGGAACATAATGGTATTGATGTAGATGTTAATTCTATCTTTGATATTCAGGTTAAGAGATTACATGCATACAAGAGACAGTTATTAAATGTCATGCATATTATCTATTTATATCAGAGAATGAAAGAAGATAGCAGCTTCAGAATTTATCCACATACTTATATCTTTGGTGCAAAAGCAGCTCCTTCTTACTATTTAGCTAAGAAGATCATTAAGTTAATCAACAGCGTTGCGGATAAGGTAAACAATGACCCAGAAACTAATAAATACTTAAAGGTTGTATTTATTGAAAACTATGGTGTTACTATTGCTGAAAAGATTATTCCTGCTGCAGATGTATCTGAACAGATTTCTACTGCTGGTAAGGAAGCAAGTGGTACTTCTAACATGAAGTTCATGATGAATGGTGCATTAACACTTGGTACATTAGATGGTGCCAATGTAGAAATTGCGGAATTAGTTGGTGATGATAACGTAGTTATCTTTGGTATGAAGGATAATGAAGTCAATGACTTAAAGGCAAGTGGTTCTTATAGCTCTTGGAATGAATACAACAATAATCCAAATATCAAGAAGGTTATTGATTCATTAGTAGATGGTACTTGGAACTCTTCAAGAGAAGAATTCAAGATTATCTTTGATGAATTAATGGCTAGAAATGATGAATACTTCTTATTAAAGGACTTTGAAAGCTATAGACTTGCACAAGAAAAGATCAATAACTTATATCAGGACCGTGCTAACTGGTCTAAGATCTGCTTAGCTAATATCGCAAAGAGTGGTCATTTCTCAAGTGATAGAACTATTGAAGACTATGTAAAGGATATCTGGCATTTAAATAGGGTAAAAATCTAATGAAAGATACATTCGTACTAGATGTAGATGGTGAAGAAGTAACTTGTGAAGTCATCTTAGGATTCACAGATGATGCAACAGGTAAAGAATATATCATCTATACAGATAACAGTTCAGATGAAGATGATCAGTTGAATATCTATGCTTCACAGGTAGATCCTGAAGATGCAGATAATATTCTTCCTATTGAAACAGAAGAAGAATATGCATTTGTACAGGAAGTATTAGATTCAATGATGTCTGAAGAAGAATAAAGGCTCAAAGGCTTAACGATTACGTTAAGTCTTTTTTTATGATATATGGCTTTCTTTTACAAATTTTGATAGTTTCTTTTCTTATCTTATTTTTATGATAGAATAAGGGGGAGAAGAGGGTGGGATGTAGACATGCAAAGAGAATCAATTCGTATGTATGCTTATGCGATTGACTTTGATTTAATCAAAGTTGATTTATCATTAAATTATTATAACGGAATTTCAAGTCAGTATTATTTAAAGAATTTAGATACAAGTGAAGTAAAGATACTTAAAGGCGAAGCGACTGAGAAAGAAAATGGATTCCAGTCGTATCTTTTGCATACAGACTTTTCTGTAGGTACAAGATATAAAGTGTTTGATAATTATGGCTTAGCTTGTTTTTTAGACTTTAGTCAGCTTTCTATGAGTAAAGAGTTTGATGATCATTTTTATTATGATGGTGATGATTTAGGCAGTCATTATACAAAAGAAAAAACGACATTCAAGGTCTGGTCACCTCTTTCTACGGAAGTTGTATTAAAAATTTGGAAAGATGAAGACCTTCATTATTATCCTTTAGAAAGAGGAGATAAGGGTGTCTATAGTACAACTATTAAGAAAGATCTAGATGGTTATGAATATGTTTATGTTATTGGAATGAATGAACAATCAATAGAAACAGCTGATCCATATGCTTATTCTTGTACAGCTAATATGCATAGTTCAGTAGTCATTGATTTAGATAAAGTAAGAAGAGTAGATTATCCTTTGACAGAACTAAAACATAATACAGATGCAGTTATTTATGAAGTCGGTGTCAGAGACTTCTCTGTTGATGAATATGGACAGATTACACATAAAGGCAAGTTCTTAGGATTCTGTGAAGAAGGTACAGTGACTAAGAATGGTTTTTCATCAGGTATGGACTATTTAGATATGCTTGGTGTCACACATGTACAGCTTTTACCAATTAATGATTATGCAACAGTAGATGAAGATCATCCAGATTTACTCTATAACTGGGGTTATGATCCAGCACAATATAATGTACCTGAAGGAAGTTATATTACTGATCCAAATGATGGCTATAAGAGAATATTAGAATGCCAGCGTATGGTACGCTGCATTCATAAGCATAATATGAGAGTTATTCTAGATGTAGTCTATAATCATATGCATGATGTGAATAACAATACATTAGAGAAGACAGTGCCTTATTATTTCTTTAGAAGAGATGAAAATGGGGAGTTATCTAATGGTTCATGGTGTGGTAATGATTTAAACACTACCGCAAAGATGTGCCGTAAATATATCTTAGATATGTGTAAGAGATGGCAGGTTCTTTATGGTGTAGATGGTTTTAGAATGGATCTCATGGGTATTATAGATATTGATACAGTGAATATGATTTATGAACAGGGTCATGCTTTAGATTCTTCTTTTATGTTATATGGTGAAGGTTGGAATATGGGTACTGCATTACCTGATTCAGAAAAGACAACAATTGAAAATAACCATAAAACACCTCATGTAGGTTTCTTTAATGATCATTTCAGAGATACAGTCAAGGGACCTAATCAGATGGAAGTCAAAGGCTATACATCAGGGGACACTTATAAGACAAATGAAGCCATTATTGCGATGTGTGACTACAATAAGTTCTTATCTATAGAACAGAGCATTAACTATACAGAATGTCATGATAATGCGACTGTATTTGATAAATTCATTATTTCCAATGGACATGAAGATGAATATTGTCGCCAAAAGAGATGTTTATTAACTCTTGCGATGACAATTCTTGCGCAAGGGGTTCCTTTTATTCATGCCGGACAGGAATTTTTAGGTACTAAGAATGGTAATCAGAATTCTTATAATGCGGGTGATGCAGTTAATAAACTAGACTGGGAACGTCATGACGAATATATGAATGTTGTTCAGGCTGTAAAGTTCTTTATTGATCTAAGAAAACATAACAAGTGCTTTAGATATTATGACTATGAAGATATGCATCAGCATGTATTTATAAATAATATCTACTATCGTATGGTAGAATATCATCTCACTCAGGATGAAGGAGATTATAAAGAATTTAAGATTTATTTTAATCCTTCATATGATGTCATTACTATTGGTATTGAAGACGATTTTAAGATATTATATAGTATGTCAAATGAAAGAATAGAAAATGGACAACTCAATGTATTTGGTGTATCCATGGTTGTATGTGCAAGATAGGAGATTGTAATGAAATTAATTGTTGGATTAGGAAATCCTGGTAAAGAATATGATATGACAAGACATAATACAGGATTTTATTGTTTAGATGTATTAAGTGATGAAATGAATCAATCTATTGACAAAGAGAAATTCAAAGGTTTATATACTAAATTCAAGTATAAGGGTGAAGATGTTATTTTATTAAAACCTCAGACTTATATGAATAATTCTGGTGAATCTGTTGCAGCAGTGATGCAGTTCTTCAAGATTCCAGTAGAAGATATATTAGTTATTTATGATGATATGGATATGCCTACTGGTAAACTACGTTTAAGAGAAAAAGGCAGTGCAGGTGGACATAATGGGATCAAGAGTATTATTGCCCATGTAGGGACTCAGAACTTCAAACGTATTCGTGTAGGTATTTCAAAGAATAAGCTTTATAGTGTTGTAGACTGGGTACTAGGACACTACTCTAAAGAAGAAGAAAAGCTTATATCAGAAGGTGCTAACCGTGCAGCAGAAGCTGTATTATGTTATTTAGATGATGGTTTTAATAAAGCAATGAATAAATTTAACTAGGTGATTGTTATGGAGAAAATACTGAATCTTTTAAAAGATAATCAGGCCCTAAGAACCTTAGATACAGACAAAGGAACTATTGTCACAAACTCAACTAGCGATGAGGCTTATCTCATTGCTGGTTCTTTTTGGCATCATCCAAGAAAAATCCTGATTATTAAAAATAACCAATATGAGGCATTTAACCTCTATAAAACATTAACTGAACTTGTGAACCAAGTTGTCTATTTTCCAGCAGATGAATCATTACGTGTCGAATCAGTGGCGTATTCTTATGAACTATTAGGAGAAAGAATTAATGCATTATATGCGATGACACAAGATAAACCAATGATTTGTGTTTGTCATATGCATTCAATGACACGTTATGTGACACCTGTAGAACTCTTTAAAAAGAGTATTATAAGTTTAAAGAAGGGTGATACAGTAGATCCTTTAGAATTAAAGAAGAAATTACAGTCTATTGGCTATAAGAATACCCAAAGAGTAGATTCTCCTTTCTATTATTCTAGAAGAGGTGAAGTACTAGATGTTTATACAATCCAGTATGAACATCCAGTACGTATTGAATTCTTTGATGATGAAATAGAAGAAATCTCTTTTTATGATAAAGACTCACAAAGAAGAACAGAAAGAAAAGAATCTATCGATATTCTTCCAGCTACAGATATGATGTATGAGGATGATGGTTTATCACAGGTAGAAGCCTCTATCATGGCTTTAAAAGAGAAGATGAAGATCAAAGATGAATTCAAGGATGAACTTGAAGAAACATATGCATTAGATATTGAATCACTCAAAACACATGACTATAGTCCACGTATTTATCAATACTTAAGTTTATTCCCTCAAACTGCCACAATTATAGATTATGCAAGTGATTATACTATTATTACTGCATCTCTTGCTTCTATTCTTGCTTCTTATAAGACTTATATGGAAGAGAACTACCTCTATTATCATGAACTAGAAGAAATAGGACAGATGATCAGAGGAATTAAGCTTATTAATAACCCTCAGGATATCTTAAAACATCCTGATGTTGATTTAGTACGCTTTAGAGAAAATGATAAACAAATCATGTTTATGACTCAGCCTGTAATGATTTCTATGGCTAATGAAAAAGTCTTTATTAGTCAATTAAAGGACTTACTTACATATAATCGTGTCATGATTGGTGTAGATGAAAAGCGTCAGATAGATGTATTAGTAAACCTATTTACTGATCATGCTATTCCATTTACTCTCACCAGTGCCACAAATAAGATTTATGATGGGGTTAATCTATTCTTAGGACATTTACCTTGTGGAATGAACTTTGTAGAAGAGAAGACTATATTACTCACAAGTCAGGAACTCTTTAAAGTACAAGAAACAAAGAAGAAATATATTAAATACAGAGATGCCACTAAAATCTCAGACTATAATGAATTAAAAGTAGGAGACTATGTTGTTCATGATACAAATGGTATTGGACAATATATGGGTATTGAAACATTAGTTGTAGATGGTGTACATAAGGATTATTTACATATTGCCTATAAAGGAAATGATATCCTTTATGTACCGGTAGAACAGTTCCAGTTAATTAGAAAATATTCATCAAGAGATGGTAAACCACCTCATATTCATGCTTTAGGTTCACCTAAATGGGCTAAAGAAAAAGCAAGAGTCAGACAGAAGGTAGATGGTTTAGCTGATGATCTGATTAACTTATATGCAGAAAGAATGAAACAGCCAGGTTTTGCGTTTGAGCCTGATGGAGATCTTCAATTAGAGTTTGAAAGTGAATTTGGTTATGAACTCACTCCTGACCAGGCACAGGCTGTAGAAGAAATTAAAAAGGATATGGAAACACCACGTCCTATGGATAGATTATTATGTGGTGATGTAGGCTTTGGTAAAACAGAAGTGGCTTTAAGAGCCTGCTTTAAAGCGGTTGTATCTAAGAAACAATGTGCTTTCCTATGTCCTACTACAATTCTTTCAGCACAACATTATCGTACAATGCAGAAGCGTTTTGAGAAGTTCCCTGTGAATATTGCGTTACTCAATCGTTTTACGACTACTAAAGAAAAGAAACAGATATTAGCTGATTTAAAGGAAGGTAATATTGATTTATTAGTAGGTACACATCGAATTTTATCCAAGGATGTAGAATTCAAGGATCTAGGATTACTCTGTATCGATGAAGAACAACGTTTTGGTGTAAGACAGAAAGAGAAGATCAAGAATCTAAGAAAAACAATAGATGTACTCACTTTAACTGCCACACCTATTCCTCGTACATTACAAATGTCCATCATGGGTATTAGAGGACTCTCACAAATAGAAACACCACCATTAAATAGACTCCCTGTACAGACATATGTCTCAGAAAAGAGCTGGGCTCTTATTAAACAGGTTATTGAAAGAGAATTATCACGTAATGGACAGGTTTTCTATTTACATAATAGAACAGAAAACATCTATGAAATAGCCTCTACATTGCAGACACTCTTACCTAATGCCCGCATTGGTGTAGGACATGGTCAGATGGATAAGAATGATCTAGAAGATGTCATGACTGACTTTGTAGAAAAGAAATACGATATTCTTGTATGTACAACTATTATTGAGACAGGTATTGATATACCTAATGCGAATACAATTATTATTGAGAATGCGGATAAGTTTGGTTTAGCACAGCTTTATCAGATCAAAGGTCGTGTAGGAAGAAGTGAACGTATCGCATATGCTTATCTTCTTTATACAAAAGATCGTGCGATGACAGAAGAAGCCCAAAAGAGATTAACAGCTATTAAGGAATTTACACAATTAGGTTCTGGTTATAAGATTGCGATGAGAGATTTATCTATTCGTGGCAGCGGTGATATTCTTGGTGGCGAACAGGCAGGATTTATTGATCAGGTTGGTTTTGATATGTATATGAAGATCTTACAGGATGCGATTGAAGAAAAACAGGGTAAGATTAAAGAAGATGAAACTGTACCATCACGTAATGTACCAGTAGATGGTTATATTCCTGAAGATTATGTAGAAAGTGATATGGAAAAGCTAGAACTTTATCAGCGTGTCTATAAAGCCAATGATTTAGAAACATTGAAACGTGTAGAACATGAATTGACAGATCTTTATGGTGTACTCCCATCACAGGTACGTAATATTGTAGTCAAGAGAAGATTTGATATCCTTTCACATGATCCACTTATTGATGATGTGAAAGATAGCAGCCAGGGACTAGAAATACGTTTCTCTAAAGTCTTCTTAGAAGATTTAGATGGACAGAAGTTCTTTGCGTATGTCAATCATATGTTTAAGAAGCCACAAATGAAATATACTGATGGAATGTTGACTATTGTGAGTGGTATGGAACCTTATTATGTTTCAGCATCTACTGAGTTCTTAGATTCAGTTTTAAAACAATATTATAAAACACATACTAGTGCTTAATAAAAAAATAATGTAGAATATGAAAAAAAGGGGGAATAACATCAATGAAAATTATTGATTTATTAAATGAAGATAAAGTTACTTTATCTTTTGAAGTATTTCCACCTAAGACAAGCAGTAAATATGAAAATGTCTTAAAGGCTGCAGAAAAGATTGCATCTTTAAATCCAAGTTTCATGTCTGTGACTTATGGTGCAGGTGGAGGAACAAGTGCACATACTGTTGCACTTGCGAAAGATATTCATGAGAAATATGATGTTGAAGTCATGGCTCATTTGACATGTGTTTCTTCCACAAGAGAACATGTAGAGTCCATGGTTGAACAGTTTAAAGAAAATGGTATTGAAAACATCATGGCATTAAGAGGAGATATTCCTAAGGATGGTCAAGTGGGAGAAGACTACCAGTATGCCTGCCAGTTAATCAAGGAACTTAAAGAGAAAGGTGATTTCTGTATTGGGGCAGCATGTTATCCAGAAGGACATGTAGAATCACCTAGCATTAAGGAAGATATCCAGCATCTAAAAGAAAAAGTAGAAGCAGGGGCAGATTTCTTAACAACTCAGATGTTCTTTGACAACAATGTTTTCTATAACTTCTTATATAAGATCAAGGAAGCTGGTATTAATGTACCTGTAGTCGCTGGTATTATGCCTATTACTAATGCAAAACAGGTCAGTCGTGCTGTACAGATGTTGTTAAACCGCAAACTCTACCCATCTGATAACTGCAAATTATATTACCCTATATAATAATGTATTCTTATAGCGACCGCAGTTTATTTCAATCAATAAATCATAGATAAAGAAAAGATG
>NZ_JACRWG010000050.1:0-17684 GCF_014306455.1 Catenibacterium faecis | reverse complement strand
TAGACTTCCTAAACAGCTTTAAATAATATTATTATGCCGAGAAAACAAAGAAAACCTTCTGATTATTAAAGGGTTATCTAAATTAACTCGGCATAATATCTTTGTCCACATAAGGAGGTTTATGCCGATATCGGCATAAACCTCCCTGGGGCACGCCGATTCTAGAAGGTTTTACTAAACCATCTTCCATAATACCTGCCTGCATGAATTTGCGAATAAGATATAATGTTGTTGAGTCATTCACATTCTTTTCTCTAAGTATTGAGATTAACTTATCATGATTTACAGTGTCAAAATATGCTTCAATATCTAAGTCTATAACCCAGTCATATCCTTCATTAATATATTCTAGGGTCTTTAGTACAGCCATCTGTGCACTTCTTCTTGGTCTGAATCCATAACTGAATTCACTAAATGAAGAATCTAGTTTCTTCATTAACACTTGTGCAACAGCCTGTTGAATAACTCTATCTACAACTGTAGGTATACCTAATGGTCTTTTCTTGCCGTTAGGCTTTGGAATATAGACTCTCTTAACTGATTGGGGCTTATACTTCTTATTAAGTATCGAGTGTCTAATCTCTCTTCTATGCTTATAGAAATATTCATCAAGTTCATCTACTGTCATCTTATCGACTCCAGATACACCTTTGTTTCTCTTGACCTGTAGAATAGCCCTATCAATATTTGAATCACTAAGTATTTCATCAATTAATCTCATGTCTGTGTTCTCCTTTTCATATCGTAGATTTATCTAGAACCGTTCCCTCTTCCTTCATCTCCATAGAATTACGTTTTCTACTTACGAGATGCTTCCAATTTCGAACTATCTAGACATTGCTTTATGATGAGTGACATCATATAAACATTAGGTCCTTTGGTGTTGGTGAGACACCTACTATGACCTCAGCTGACTCCTCACAGTAAGCTTTTTATCGCACAACTTACCATCACTGATTTTAAAGATATTGGACTTCGTTGCCTGTGAGGCCTCCCGGGGTAATTCACTAATCCTATTTCCTTCACAGCGCCTTGATTTACTCTCTTGGTTTTACGTTTACCTTTAGGACTTCGGTTTGTTCAGCAACCTTATCCACCATTTAGCCTTATATCAAGTTTCTGTTCGTACGCTCAAAGAAATCGCTACACCACTTCCTTCACTCCTACCTTTATGGTATCGGCTTGTGGTTTACTACACTTGGCGGTAAATACCTGTGGTCGATTTATCTCCGACTGAATTAGTGCCATGCCCGGCACACTGAAATAAGAGAAGCGTTAATTCGCTTCTCTTTTTAATTCATTGTATTCTCTTATCTGGTTATATTCTTCGATTGTTTTCTTAATATCATTAAAGATATGTGGGTCAAGTGTCTTCTCTAGTTCATCTTCATCCACAAACTTATAATCTGTATGTTCAAATGAAATCTTAACCTGATCATTTGTAGGAATACATAAAAAACCAATACCCACTGTCTGATAATGTGGTCTAATAGCCGTAAATGTATAAACTGGCTTAATGATTTCAATATCTAATCCTGTTTCTTCCTTTAATTCTCTTACTAACGCCTGGTGAGGATCTTCCCCATATTCTAATCCCCCACCTGGTAATTCCCAATAACCAAGTCCATCTGATGAAGGTCTGACACGTTTTAAGATTAATGTCTTACCTTCATAAATCACAATACCTTTGACTGTAATATGAAACTGTATGTCCTTATTCTCCATATTATTTTGCCCCCTTTTTACTATATTAGCACAACTCTTGAACGAACGTTACAAAAAGGTGCAGTATGTGTGTTTCAAATACTACAGAAATTGTATATAATAGTCACTGAGGTGAATAAGATGATTGATTTTAAAGAAGAAGTATTAAAGCATAAAGATGAAATGCTGAAAGATTTAAAGGACTTATGTCTAATCCCTTCAACTCTTGATAAATCTACTGCGAAAGAAAATCAGCCATTTGGTGAAAACAACCGTAAAGCGCTTGATTTAATGCTTTCTATTGGTCAAAGAGATGGATTTGTTACTGATGATTGTGATGGATATGCTGGTTCTATTGATATTGGTGAAGGAGAAGAATGTTTTGGTATCCTTGGACACTTAGATGTTGTACCTACTGAAGGTCAGGAATGGGATTATCCAGAATATGATATGACTCTTGATGGAGATACACTCTATGGTCGTGGTGTGGCTGATGATAAGGGACCTTTAATTGCTGCTTATTATGCTGCTAAAATTGTGAATGAACTTGATTTTGAAAAGAAGATGAAGGTTCGTATCATCTTTGGATGTAATGAAGAAAATGGTTCTCGCTGTATGCATTACTATTTCCAGCATCGTCCATATCCAAAGATGGGATTTACTCCAGATGCTGATTTTCCTGTAGTATATGGTGAAAAAGGTAACTGCCATTTCATCATCAAGGGTAAAACAGATGATGATAAAGTAATCTCTATTCATTCAGGACGTGTAGTGAATATCGTACCAGATCAGGCTAAAGCTGTGTTAAAGGGTACTGACTATGAAGAATCATATAATGCATTCTTAAAAGAAAATAACTTCAAAGGTTCTTTAGAAGTTGTAGATGGTAACACACACTTATTCTTAAAAGGTAAGAGTGCCCATGCATCTCAGCCTCACTTAGGTAATAATGCCGCAAGTAACTTATGTCATTATATTGCAAGTGTGACTGATAATAGCTACGCAAAATTCGTTGATGAATATTTATATAATGATTATTTAGGTGAAAAGTTCAATGTCGCATTTACTGGTGAAATGGGTGCTTTAACTGTTAACCTTGGTATCTTAAATTATGAAAATAATGAAGGTTCATTAACTCTTGATTTACGTCTTCCTCATGACTCAGACAATGATAAACTTGTTAAGAATGTAGATGAAGCTGTTAATAAGTATGGCTTGAGTGAAGAACATGATATTGGTCCTGCGTTATATGTGGATCCTAATAGTGAATTAGTTCAGAAGCTTCATGAATCATATGTACAGTTCACAAATGATCATGAACATGGTCCTCAGACTATCGGTGGTGGAACTTATGCAAAAGAAATGCCTAACTGTGTTGCTTTTGGTTGTGAATTCCCTGGTAAAAACCATCATATGCATGAAGAAAATGAATTAATTTCATTAGATGATTTATTAACTGCAGCTGCTATCTACGCTCAGTCTCTCTATAATCTTCTTAAAAAATAGTTGAATTCTATGTGCAACTCAAGTATAATTTGAGTTGCACTAAGTTGCGGCCGTGGTGGAATGGTAGACACGCAAGTTTGAGGGACTTGTGGACGTACGTCTGTGTGAGTTCAAATCTCATCGGCCGCACCATTAATTAAGATGAACTAGCTAGAGATAGCTAGTTTTTTATATTATGTGGAGGATTTTGTATGATTGATCATATGGAAATAAGAGGCGCAAAGGTACATAATTTAAAGAATATTGACGTTGATATTCCTTTAAATAAGATTGTAGCTATTTCTGGTGTATCAGGAAGTGGTAAGTCTTCTTTAGCATTAGGAGTCATCTATGCTGAAGGTTCTAGAAGATATCTAGAAGCATTATCTACTTATACAAGAAGACGAATCTCTCAAGGAGAAAAAGCCAAAGTAGATTCTATTAAATATGTTCCTAGTACTCTAGCATTACATCAAAGACCTAATATACCTGGCATTCGTTCTACCTTTGGAACACAGACAGAATTATTGAATTCTATTCGCTTATTATTTTCACGTTGTGGAGATTATTTATGTCCTAACGGACATAGAGTACCTGCGAGTATAAATGTAGCAAGAGGTGAAATGATTGAGTGTCCAATCTGCCACGAAAGATTTAATGGCTTAAGTGCTCAGGAGTATGCCTTTAATTCACAAGGCGCATGTCCTGATTGTCAGGGCACTGGTATTGTACAGACAATTAATATTGATTCTTTGATTCCTGATCCTCATCTAACTATTGATGAAGGAGCTGTAGCACCATGGAATACACTCATGTGGTCATTAATGAAAGACGTCTGTCGTGCGATGGGTGTGCGTACTGATGTTCCTTTTGAAGAATTAACAGAAGAAGAGAAGCATATTGTATATGATGGACCAATGGTAAAAAAGCATATTTTCTATCGTCCTAAGAATAAAGAGAGCGTGGAAGCAGGAGAATTAGATTTTACTTACTATAGTGCCAAAGCGACTGTCTTGAACGCATTAAAGAAGGTCAAGAATGAAAAGAATATGAAGCGTGTCAGTAAATTCCTTAAGGAAGAGACATGCCCGACTTGTCATGGCTCTCGTATTAATACACGTGCAAATTCTACATTACTAGGTGGTAAGACTTTAACTGAAGTATGTGCGATGAGTTTAAAGAATTTAGCTGCATGGCTTCCACAGGTAATCAATACCCTTAATGATGATGTGAAAGAAATGGGTTCTACAATTCTTGAAGAATTCATGATTAATGCGAATGCATTGCTGTCTTTAGGACTCGGTTATCTGACTCTTGATCGTGCTTCTTCTACACTATCAACAGGTGAACTACAAAGAGTACAGCTTGCACGTACTGTAAAAAATAGAACAACAGGTGTTCTTTATGTTCTTGATGAACCTTCTATTGGATTACATCCAGCCAATGTTGATGGCTTGATTGCGATTATGAAAGAGTTGATCAAGGATGGGAACTCTATTGTTTTGGTCGATCATGATACAAGAATTCTTAAGGAAGCTGATTATATGATTGAAATAGGGCCTGAAGCAGGTAAGAATGGTGGTTCTATAATTAGTCAGGGTACTATTGATGAAATCATTCAGGATAAGAATTCTATCATTGGACCTTATCTCAATGATCTACATCAAACTCTTGTAAGAAATAAGAAAAAAATTTTTAATGAAGGCTTTTTAAGACTTAAAACAGATACAATACATACTGTCAAACCACTTGATATTTCTATTCCTAAAGGAGTTCTTACTACAATTACTGGGATGTCTGGAAGTGGTAAGACAACATTGATTCTTGAGTCTTTATATCCTGCCATAAAGGCTTCATTAAATCATGAAACACTTCCTCAACATATAAAAGAATTGGATGCATCATGGGTCAATAAGATTGATTTGATTGATGCGTCCCCTATTGGAAATAATGTCAGAAGTACTGTCGCAACTTATTCTGGTGTATTTGATCATTTAAGAAGATTGTATGGAAGATTAAGTGATCAATATAGCGCAGGTGATTTTTCTTATAATACAGGTAAGTTAAGATGTCCTGTATGTGAAGGTACTGGTACTATTTCTATGGACATACAGTTTCTTCCAGATATAGAAATGACTTGTGAACATTGTGGTGGAACACGTTACAGCAATGATGTGGATTCTATAATGTACCATGGTTATTCTATTAAGGATGTGATGTCTCTTACTATCTTAGAAGCTTTAGATGTATTTAAAGACATTAAGAAGATTAAAGAGAAACTACAGGTTCTAGTGGATTTAGGAATTGGTTATTTGACTCTTGGTGAAGCAACACCTGCCTTATCTGGTGGAGAAGCACAAAGATTAAAACTGGCATCAGAAATAGGAAAAGTACAAGATGGAAGCATCTTTATCTTTGATGAACCTTCTATTGGATTACATCCATTAGATGTAGAAACACTACTTCGTGTATTTGATACATTAATTAATCAAAAAGCGACTATTATTGTGATTGAACATGACTTAGATGTTATTAGAAATTCTGATTACATTATTGATATGGGTCCTGAGGGCGGTCATCTTGGTGGAGAGATTATTGCGACGGGAACTGTGGAAGAAATTAAGCAGAATAAGAATAGTAAAATTGGAAAATACTTGTGAAAGACTGTAACGAATTCTTGAGCGTTACAGCTCTTTTTCATAGAAAAAAGAATATCAGAAATAATATCCGATATTCTTATTGCCATTCAATTTCTACATTTTTTTGATAATGTGCTAGTCCTATGTGAATCACTGTTCCACTTAATTCACTATCATATCTTCTACTGTCAATTTGATCTATTGCTGATTTTGCAAGTTGTTTCAAATCAACTGAACTATCATTTGTATATTTAAATTCTAGAATATATGATATTTGACTTTTCTTGGATTTTAGTATGATATCACATCTTCCCTTTCCTACTTCTCGATTACTGATTACTTCATACTCATTAGAAAGCCAGGCACACATTCCAAGCAGCATCATATGATAACTATTTTCATCTTTCAAATCATGATAAGAAGGTAATGTGAGTAGAATCTTTCGATATCTGTCTTCAAAATCTTCTTTTCGACAACATTTCAATGAATTGAATAGTACTGTCAGATCTGTTTCAGTCGCTTTCAAGTGATAGGCTGTAAGCTTTCTAAATTCCAATTGAACTTCTTGATTAGGAATTTTTATGATATACAGGCTATCTTGAATAGATATTGTTTTGTGTAATGTTAGATATCCAGCATTAACCAAAAGACCCCACAAGTTTTCTGTATTGTTTACTTCAAAAAAGCTCGTATCCATTTTTACAGTGGTTTCGAGTTTACCATTTCGAATAAGCTCCTCATATCCTCTCTCAAAAGCTTCATCACTGCTTGATATTGCTTTTTTAATCATTGTATTACTGCTCGTATTCACCCAATAAGGCTCTAATACTTTTCTAGAAGCATAATTCAAGATAGACCATGGATTATAGATATCATGTTCTCCAAAATGATATCCATCATACATAGATTTCACTTCATCATTGAGTGATAAATCATAATATTCTAATGTTTGCTTCGTTTCTTCTTCTGTAAAGCCAAAGTATTGAGAATATTCTGGATCTTTTACAGTACATACAACCAGATTGTTCAAATCGCAGAAGATGTTCTCTTTCGCAACTCTTTGAATACCAGTCATCATTGCATAATGTAGACTCGTAGATGTCTTTAATGCATTATGAAGCAGAGAAGATAATCCTCCTCGCAACTCTTCATAATATCCTCCAACATGAGCTTCAATAAAAGGTGTGTCATATTCATCTATGAATACCATTACTTTTTTGTGGTAGTATTTCTCTAATCGTTCCATCAAAAAAGAAAGTGCATCGATAATATTATCTAGAATCCCATCATTTTTTGTCATTAAGCCTTGTACAAGAGATTCATATTCATTTTGTTCAAATACAGTCATTTTTTGTTCAAATACATGAGCATATCGATCATATTCTTTACGCAGTTGTAATTTAATTTCCTTTACAACATTCCATTTATCATTTTTTGCATTCGCAAACGAAATGAAGATTGTAGGATATTGATTCATTTCTGATATATACTCTGTTTCAACAATTTTTGTATCTTTGAATATTTCTTTAGAATCTTTAGTAATATCAAAAAATGAAGACATCATTGACATATTGATTGTTTTTCCAAACCTTCTAGGTCGAGTAATAAGAGTGACAGTACTTTTTCTCATTAAAAAATCATAAATCATCATACTTTTATAATAAAAAAATAATTCTGATTCTTTAAGGTTTCATAATCTACTACTCCTAAAGGTATAGCTTTTCTCATATGGACACTCCTTTCTTTTCTACTATTATAACATAACTATCTAGTTGAATAAGCGATAAACTATCAAGTTGTACCTAGTCAATATAATATCTATTCTTTCCCTTGCTTTTCTTCCCATATTCTATCGCCTTTTTAGGACATTTCGCAATACATGCCATACAATGTGTACATTCCTTACCCCATACAGGACGATGATCTTTTATTTGTATATTTTTTAACGGACATAATTTCTCACATAATCCACATCCAATACATTCATCCGTACTATAGAAAGCAGCTGCTTTCACAAAAAGTGGATAGAAAACTGTATTCACAATAGAAGATTGGAACTTGTCTTTCAATTGTAATGACATACTAGGAAAAGGTAAATGCTGATGGATACAGGAAACTGCTTGTTTAATTACAGGATCTGCCTGTTTAATAATCTTTTTGGCTTCATCATCTTCTGGTGTATCAAACATTGCGAGATAGTTTTCTGGCATAATGATTTCCATTGTACCTTTGTAGTTGAACCCCTTCTTCTCACATAGTTTTCTATTATAATGACCTGCATTGCCTATATTTCCCCCACAATCCATCACAAAATAGACTTCTTCAACATCCTTAAAAGCTGTCAAACGAATCCATTCTTCGACAATACGAGGTATTCTCCATGCATAAGTAGGTACGACAAATACCAATGTTCCTTGGATATTCTGTAAGCTATGATCATTATTTCTAATAAGTGTATTCATACTTATATAATCTTCATTTAATTGTTGATGTAGTTCTCTTGCAATATATCGACTATTGCCTGTTCCTGTAAAATAATAAATCATTTGTGTACTCCTTGTTATATATGACTAACTTTCGATGTAATTTTTTGAAAAATAGTGTATACTTTGTAAAGAAAGAAGGTAAAAGAATGAAAAGAAAATGCTGGTGTGGTAGTCAGTTAGACTATCATGATTGTCATGAAGCTTTTGATAAAAAGCTTAAACAATATAAAAAACATGGTTATCTTATTCCTAATCATAAAATGATTAAGAATGAGAAACAGATTAAAGCTATTAAAAGAGCAGCTGTTGTCAATAATGGATTATTAGATTATATTGAAGAACATATTCAGATTGGTATGACAACACAGGATATTGATGATATGGCTGTGGCTTATACATCAAGTCATGGAGGTTATTCTGCAGATTTAAATTATGAAGGATATCCTAAGAGTATCTGTACTTCTGTCAATGATGAAGTATGTCATGGTATTCCTAGAGATTATGTACTTCAGGATGGAGATATCATTAATGTGGATGCGACAACTGGAGTAAATGGTTATTATGCAGATGCTTCAAGAATGTTTATGTTAGGTCATGTATCAGAAGAGGCACAGCGTCTAGTAAAAGTGACTAAAGAATGTCTTGAAGAAGGTATGAAGGCTGTAAAGCCTTGGGAAAGTACTATTGCTGATATTGGTACAGCAATTGAAAAGCATGCCCATGCTAATGGATATAGTGTTGTAGAAGAGTTCTGTGGTCATGGTATTGGAAAAGCCATGCATGAGGATCCTTATGTATATCATTATACACCAAAAGAAAAGACTGTATTAATAGTTCCTGGAATGGTATTTACAATTGAACCAATGATTAACCAGGGAACACGTCATATCCATTTAGGTACTGATAATGACTGGACTGTTTATACAGATGATGGAAAACTATCAGCACAATGGGAACATACTCTTCTAGTAACAGAAGATGGTATAGAAATTATTTCTAAGTAATTAAAAAATCTTCTTTACGTCAAATGTAAAGAAGACTTTTTTTATTTCACCATTGAGAATGCAAGTACCACAATACCTAATATAACTAGAATAATACCTGTAACTCTATTTAATGTTTCTGGAGTGGCTTTATTCGCAAAACGTGCTGCAATTCTTGCCCAGATGTATGTAAAGATAATACATAGAATCCATACACCCCAGTCAGGTGTCCCACCAATCGCAAAATGAGATACAGCACCTGTTAAGGCAGTGAATGTCATGATAAAGACACTTGTTCCTACTGCTGTCTTAAGTTCATAGCCTAATACAGAAGTAAGAATAAGAAGCATCATCATACCTCCACCTGCGCCAATGAAACCACAAATAAAACCAATAATAACACCACAGATTACTGACTGAATGGCTCTTTTTTGAGGAGAGACTGCTTCCATAGATTCTTTTGTTGTCATAACTGGTCTAAGGATAAACTTTATTCCAAGAAGCATTGTCATAAAGACTGAGAAATTACCCATAGTGGCTGCTGGTACTAAACTAGAGATATAGCTTCCTACTACTGTAAAGCATAATACAGAAACCATCATGATTAAACCATTTCTAATATCTAGATTCTTGTTTTTACCATATTCATATGCTGAAGCTGCACTTGCAAGTACATCTGAAGATAAAGCAATCCCTACAGCCATATAAGGATCCATTCCTAAGAAAGTAATCAACATTGGACTGATCACAGCTGCTGCACTCATACCTGCAAAACCAGTACCTAGACCAGCACCCATACCTGCAAAAAACGTAACAAGAATAGTCATTAACACTGTCATATTATTGATCCTCCAATATCCTATCAAGATTATCTTCCATGATTTCCATACCTTTAAATAATATTTCTTTCATGGAATCATCCATGTTATTAAATAATGTGTCTTTAAAAGCTTTCTGAACTAAGCGTCCTTTTTCTATAATAGAATCTGCCTTAGAAGTACATATAAGTTCTGTCTTACGGCGATCTCCTGCTACTTCTTTTCTTTCTAGATACCCTTCTTTTACAAGCTTATCTACATTTATAGAAACAAGATTGGCTTTAATTTTTCTTACTTCTACAATATCTCTTGCTGTCTTATATTGAGGATTATTCGATAAAAACATCAATATATCAAAAGCTGTTTGTGGTAATTTCATTTCTTGACACAATGGTTTACACATAACACTGTATGCATGAGCCATTTTATTTGGAAACTCTATATTAAAATACATGCTCTTAACTTCTTTCATATTTAGATAGTTCATTTATGAACTATTATAATATCAGAAGTCAATAAATGATACTATATTTTTGTCTTCAGATAAAAAAATAGGAGACATTACAAGAATATCTCCTACTTTTCATCCTTTATACAAAGAGTAGAATACTCCTTTTCTATCTAGAAGAACTTTAAAAGTACCTGATTCTACAATAGTTCCATGATCTAGTACGAGTATTTCATCGAATCTCTCTAATAGATTATCTTCTAATCTATGAGTAATCATGATACATGTATTATTTCTATTCAACAAATTCTTTTCTACTTCTTTTGCGGTTACATGATCTAAGTTAGATGTGGGTTCATCATAGATCAATAAATCTGCATTCTTTAATAAAGTTCTTGCAATACTGATTCTCTGTTTTTCTCCTCCAGAGATATTATTCCCATTTTCATTGATGACAGTATCTAATCCATCAGGTAATGATTCTACAAAATGATCTAATCCTGCCTCATGTACGATTTGATTAACCTGTTCTATTGAATAATCATTATAATAAGTAATATTGTTTCTTAGTGTATCATTGAGAATAGGTGCATTTTGATGAACCATGGATAAATGAGAGTAAACACTACTCATATCAATTTCATTGAGATTTACATCATTGATAAAGATATTTCCTTTGTAGTTATCATAGTAATTTAAAAGAAGCTTAACGATAGTGGACTTCCCACATCCACTATTACCGACAATCGCATACTTCTTATTTTTAAGAAATTCATAGCTAAAATCATGAATGATCTCTTTGTTTTCAGTATAACCAAATGATATATGATCCATAGTGATTTGATTTAGACCATTTATTTTAATTCCAGTTTGAACCATTTTAATATCCATATATTCTTTTAATTTAAGTTCAATAGGTTTTGTGCTCTTTAATAATGGAAGTTCACTAGATAATCGTCCTAAAGGATTCGCAATATTATTTACAAGTTGTGTGATTGCCATCATTTCACCAATAGTAATTTGATTCTTGATGACAAAATAGAGTGATATAAGTGTTGTCATAACACTTACACCAAGTGATGATAAAGTTGAAAAACCAGCTATGATTCCTTCACAATATCTAAAGTTTTCCATACTTTCTTCATATATATTATCTGCATGATCAAAGTTATCTATTACTTTATGAGTCACCTGGAAACATTTTATGATTTCAAAAGAATTGAAGAAATCCTTAATCTTCACATTCAAATCACTGAATTTATTAATAGAATCTATCTGCTTATGGGATAATATTTTACCTAATAATACAGGTACAAATATCGCAATCACATTAATTAATATGATTATGACAGCAAGTTCAAATTGGAATGAGATGACTGCAACTAAACAAATGAAGAATTGAGATAAGTCAGAGATGATTGTGAGAAGGTTATCAAAATAATTCTTTTCAAGTATCTTTAAATCATTATTAAATATGCTCGTATAGACTGAAGTATTTTCCCTATTGAAATCTTTGATACTCTTTGAGAATATGCCTTTAAATAAATCATGTTTCAAAGACAGCATGACTTTCTTGAGGAATTTTGCTTTAAAGAAACCTCTTAGTATATGAAGAGTAAAATTAATGATGATAAAGAAGATAGTAAGAATCATCACATGGTAAAACTGTGTAATATTTTTTGCGGTTGAGGTATCAATCATTCTTTTGAGAATATTAGCTAAAAAGACAGACATAAGACCTGCTGTTGAAAACAAAACAATGCAAATAGAAAAATAAAAGAGATTTGATTTGATATATTTCTTCATATTAGATTGTACCTCCCCTTTCTATCGATATATCTTTATTAATTATAAAGCTATCTGTAAATAAAATCTATGCTTTTTAATAAATTGCAAAAAAAGAAACCTGTGAATAGGTTTCTTAAGATACTTCCTTATGATAATTCATTGCTTCTATAACTTCTTGTCTTTTTACTTCATAAGCCTGACCTGTATGCTCATCTAGAATATCCAGTGCTTTCTGATAGTCACCTTTTCTCACATAGTAATCAACATAATTGACTTGTACTGCTTCACTATCTGCATACTGACTTAAATAATCAAGAATCACTGATTCTTCTTTACCTGATTCTATAAGTAAATCCAAACCATATTTTGTCCAGCGTTCATAAATCAGCTTTTGGAGTTCTCTGTCATCATAAAGAGATGAATAGAGAATCTTCTGATGAATAAGATTGAACTTCAAATCATAGAACTGCTTACTATCAAAATCATTTAATAGTACTGGATCAATCACACCTTCATAAAATGGCATGCAGCAGTCACTATAAAGTTCCTTCACTGCATAAAATGCATCTTCACTAGAAGGATAGATTTTTATAAGTTGTCTCAAATACTCATGAATATCTTTAAGAAAATCATAGACTTCTTTCTTTAGGTCTAAGCATGTGACTTTACAAAATGCGCAGGCAATAAGCGCATGTGCTGTCTGATAATCACGTTTTGATATAAGTTTACTTAAAGAGATACGAAGATACTTTTTCAACTTCTTTAAAAGCGTTGGTATATGATCTTCATTATCATCTATCAGTTCTACTAGATAGTCTAAGTATTTATCTTGAATTGTAGTTGTTTCAATAAGATCATTAAAGCGTTGCTGTAAAGACTCATTGAATCTCATTTCATCAAACAGAAGCTGTTCTAATTGATCTCTTGGAAGTGTATGAATACGTTCTTTAAGTTCTTTTATAAACTTGATATCTAGTTTTTCTTTGATATCATCATAATTTTCATAATCACTACATGCAAGTAATACAGCTGCCATATGCTTACAATGATGTCCTTTATTGGCATATGGACAATCACAATACATACCAGTAACCTGTTTATCCTTTAAATCTATAGTAACATGATAATCATCTGACCCTTCTACTACAGCCGCAATACCATAAGGCTCCTGATAGAGCTTCTTGATCTTCTTTTTATAAAAGTAATCATAACCACGTTTTAAGATGACATCTGTAAACTGGTCTGCCCAATCTATCATATTAAGATTTAAACAAGGTGCAATCTCCTTTTTCATCTTAAGTAAATCTTCATCTTCTTGATGATACTTTAATCCAAGTTCAACGACTTCAAGAGCTTTATTATTATTTCTATTTTCTAAACAAGCATTCGCATATCGAATAAATACAGGTGCATAATTATGATATGTATCAAGGAAATGAAGAATGTCCTGATAGGACATATGCGCTTCCTGCATCATCTTTAATCCAATGCTTATCCAGCGAGAGTATTGCATACGTCCAACCCAGTTATCTTTCAAAGCATCACTGCCTAGAATCATATGATTCACAATACGAAACTTGTCTTCATATAATTCTGTTTCATTAAAACATTCTAGAAAGACTTCAGTGAGATACTCTTCATCTTCTTTCTCATACTTATGGAAATGGTACTCTCTTTCAAATACATCTAATAAAGTCTTCTTATTATGACTGCAAGAAACGATTATTTTTAAATCATTCTTAAGTTCTTCTAAGATATCATCTTTTTCTTCAGGAATAGATGAAATGAGATAGAATGTTTCAATCACCAAATTAAGTGATGCAAGAGAGTCTTCTGTTATTGTAGGAAGAATTGAACGTTTATGGGAAATGAGTTTATTGATCATCTGTTTATAGCTTCCACTCTCTGTAATAATATCTCTAATCACAGATTTGTACTTTTCATCAGTATAGACTTCTTGAAAATAATGAAATTGATATGTTTGTTTGGGATCATAAGCATAAAGAAGTGCTGCAATATGTTCACAATATTCATCTTCATTTTCACAGCTGCAATCCATATCTTCTATCATTCCATCACGCAGATAAACAATAGAGTAATAGTCATCATCGTCAAATATGCTTCCTTTGATTGCATATTCATTATGTTGAATGTCTTCTACTGCACCACTTTGGTACAGTTCATATCCTTTTTTTAATGTTCTTGGAGTGAACAATTGATTCCATCTTATTTTATCCATAAATGTACCTCTCTTATAATCAATTATAGCACACTTAATTCATCTTTCTTCTTCAATATACAATATGCGATCAAACAAATAATCACTGATAATAATGATCCTAAAGGAGCTGCAAGTCCCATTGGGAATAAGTTATGAGGATACATAATAGAGGCAATATAAGAACCTGGAACTCTGACTAATGAAATAGAAATAATATTGTGAATAAAGCCAATATAACTCTTTCCATCTGCTGCAAAATAACCACTAAAGCCAAAGTGAATTCCTGCAAATATTGTATCAATAATATAAGAACTGATATATTGGACACCTAGTAAGATTACTGTTGTATCTTTAGTAAATAAGCCAAGAAGTGTAGGTGCAGCACATTCTACAATCAAAGTAACAATGATTCCATAAAGAGTAGTGATCATTACTGCATATTTTAATACTGTACGAGCACGTCCGTAATTTTTGGCACCGATATTTTGTGCAGATAAAGCTGATACAGTTGCAAGCATTGTAGAAGGAATAATAAAAATGGCAGTGACCATCTTTTCTACAATACCTACTGCAGCAGCATCATTTAAACCACGACTATTCGCAATAATAGTAATGATCATAAAGGCAATCTGAACACATCCGTCCTGTATTGCGACAGGAAAGCCTACTTTTAGAATATGTTTAAATACCTGAGATTGAAGATGAAGGTCTTCTTTTTTGATATGAATGTCAGAGGCACGATATTTCATTGAGATGAGTGCGATAATAACACTCACGCTTTGTGACACAGTGGTTCCAAGTGCTGCCCCTATTGGTCCCATATGAAATAATCCAATAAAGATATAGTCTAAGATAATATTTAATAAACAGGCAATCGCAATAATATACATAGGGCTTTTTGAGTCTCCTAAGCCTCTATATATAGAACTGATGATGTTATAGGCGGTGATGAAAGGAATTCCTATAAAACATATGATAAGATATTGCACAGTTCCAGTCATTGCTTCTTGTGGAACATTGAGTAATACGACAAGTGGTTTTACAAAAATAAGCAATAAAAAAGTAGAAACAATAGAAATACATGCAAAGAGTGTAATCGTATTGCCTATCGTTCTTTCTACTAATGTATGATTCTCAGCGCCAACTGCATGACTAATAGAAACAGTAACCCCCATAGCCAGTCCTACAAGAATCGCTGTCAACATATGCATGACCTGACTCCCATTAGAAACAGCTGTAATACCATCTACCGCATTAAACTGCCCCACTATAAATAGATCAGCCATACCATAGAGTGTCTGTAAGAAATAAGATAATAGATAAGGTATCGCAAAGAATGCGATATGTTTAAGTAAGTTTCCAGATGTGACGTTATTTTCCATATAAGTCCCCCTTTTTTCCTAATATTATCATAAATACTCTGACAATATAAGGCACAAAAAAAGACATGAGCACAATACTCACATCTCTAATAAACCAATTATAATAACTTTGTCATTACTTGATTTCTATAAGTTCATAATCTCTAGAACCATATCCTAATGCTTCTGCTGCTTCAATAGTATGAACACCATTTCTTGATTCGATACGTTCAATAAGATGTTCTTTACCTGGATCAGTCGAAGCATAGACAAGATCCAAACATGCCTGATCAATAGCAATAGGATCAGTAGATATCAAAATACCAATATCTTTCATACATGGATCTTCTGCCACTGCACAGCAGTCACAATCAACTGACATATTCTTCATCACATTGATATATACAATATTGTCTTTAAAATAATCATGAACAGATGATGCAGCATCAGCCATAGATTCTAAGAATAAATCATGATTTGCTGTCCACATATCTTCTGGAACTCCTGCCCCATGTATATACGCTTTGCCATAAGAAGATGCACAACCAATAGAAAGTTGCTTTAAAGCACCTCCATATCCTCCCATTGGATGTCCTTTAAAATGAGATAAGACAAGCATACCATTATAGTTTGCAATATCTTTGCCGACATAGTTTTTTTGAATCACTTTACCACCTGGAATGCTTAATACAAGATCTGGTCCTTCTGCATCTAATAAGTCAACATCAAAATATCGAGACCATCCATGTTTTTCAATTGTCTTTAGATGTTTTTCTGTTGTATTTCTTGATCCTTCATAAGCTGTATTACATTCTACAACTGTCCCATCAAGATGTCGGATTATAGGAGCCCAGAACTCAGGTGTTAAGAAATTCTGATTTCCTTCTTCTCCTGAATGTAACTTAATCGCAATATGACCTGATAATTCTTTTCCTAACTTTTCATACATAGTAAGAACCATTTCTGGAGAAATTGTACGTGTAAATAATACTTTTGATTTCATTTATATCACCTCTAAAACAATTGTAACGTTAAACCAAGGTTTAAGGTCAAGAATTATTGAATAACGTTATATTATTTCTTATACTATTAAAGAGGTGATTAGATGACTTATACAATTAAACAAGTATCAGAAATGATGTCTTTACCTGTTTCTACTATTCGTTATTATGATAAGATGGGACTCATTCCTTTCTTAGAAAAGAATGAGTCAGGTTATCGTATCTTTAAAGAAAAAGATATTTCTATGCTGCGTATTATTGAATGTTTCAAAAATACTGGTATGAGTATTTCTGAAATGCAGCAATATGTAGAAATGGTTAAACGTGGTGATGAATCATTAGAAGAACGTTATCAACTCTTTGTAAGAAGAAAAGAGATTGTATTAGAAGAAATGCGTCAATTAGAAAAACAATTAGAGACAATTGATCATAAGCTCTGGTATTATGAAACTGCCATAGAAGCAGGAACTGAAGATATCCATAAGAAATAATCCTCTCCTTTACATTCCTGTCTTAATAAATCTGCATCCTTATTATTATCTTCAAATATACTCTGTTTTACTTCTCTGACTACTCCCACGGGCAAGCCCGTGGGGTTCTGATTGCCAAGTGTAGCTTGTAATCGTACATCATTTTCAGACTTTGGAGTTACAAGTGTAAATCTATTTGAATCAGAACTTTCATTACCAAGCAGTCCAGCGACCACATTAACGGTAAATTTCTACTTTCGTAAGGAAGTATAGTCAATCT
>NZ_JACRWG010000049.1:0-17808 GCF_014306455.1 Catenibacterium faecis | reverse complement strand
TGACGTTTCTAAATTAACTAAACCATAAAATTCAACTATTCTATTTTTTCTAAATTATTCAAACTTGTTTTTAAGTTTGTCTTTTTTTATACGTTTTGATTGATTTTTGTTTCACACTTTCCATCAATAAATAAAACAGTATAAGGCTGTTCACTAATAAAATCATAGAATGATTCTTCAGAAGAATACTTCTGTTGGAAAAAGCCTATTCCAAAATCACCACAAACTATAATTATATCCCCTTCTTTAAGTACAGGATCTATCTGCTCAAGCCATTTAAATTGATTTCCATGTATATCACCTGTTATATAAATCATGTTCTTCACCTCCATATCATTATATATGAAAAAAAGCCATCAATGAAGATGGCCTTTAGAATTCTACAGGTTCATATTCCTGTAGTTTTGCGAGATATCCTAGCTTTGATAAAGCTTCCTGTATTTCATCAAGTCTCTCATCTGTTTCAGCACAGATAGTATGATAATGATATCCACTTGTCACTGTCATTAAAGAGATAGATTTCCCACATTTTAAATTATCTAGATATTTCTTTACATCTAAACGTGATGCGATATTAAGAGGTGCATGTACAATATGATAAGCTTTATGATAGACAAAGATATCTTTTACATAGCCACCTAAATCAACTATAGTATTTAACTCTTTTTCTATATCTGCATCTGTATGCTGCATTTTAAGAACTCTTTCTACCATTGCAGACTGACGTATAATATATCCTTTATTAGTTGCTTCTATAACATGATTGTTAGCACGAAGAAGTGCGACATCATTCACAATAACCTGACGTGAAACCTGAAGACGTTTCGCAAAATTAGAAGCAGAAATCGGCGTATCACTTTCCATCAGTTCTGTAAGGATGTAGTCCCTTCTTTCTTTACCAGTCATTTAGTCTCTCCCATTAATTGCATGAAGGTTCTTTAATGATAGATCTAGAATCTTTGCAGAGTGTGTTAAAGCACCACTAGAAATGAAATCAACACCCATATCTTTAACTCTATTAATGTTTTCTGCAGTCACATTACCTGAAATTTCAATTTCAGCACGTTTATCAATATAATCAATAGACTGTTTTAATAATTCAGTACTCATATTATCTAACATGATAATATCAGCACCTGCAGCAACTGCTTCTTTCACCATATCAAATGTTTCTACTTCTACTTCAATCTTTCTTACTGATGGAGCGTAGTCTCTTGCCATCTGCACAGCTTTAGTGACGCTTCCTGCTGCACCAATATGATTATCCTTTAATAAAACACCATCTGTTAAGTTATATCTATGGTTGCTTCCTCCACCTACTTTAACAGCATACTTTTCAAAGATTCTGTTATTTGGAGTTGTCTTTCTTGTATCAAGTAACTTAATATCTGTATCTTCAAGAAGATCTGCCACCTTACGAGTATAAGTCGCAATACCTGACATTCTCTGTAAGTAGTTAAGAGCAGTTCTTTCACCTTCAAGAAGAGTTCTCATATCACCAGTTACTTTAGCCAATAATTCACCTTTATGTACTTCATCACCATCATGAGCAAAGAAATGTACATCTACATCTTCATCTAATAATTTGAATGTTCTTTCAAAAATCTGAAGGCCAGCAATAATACCATTTTCTTTACAAATTAATTCTACTTCACCTAACTGGGCAGTTCTCATAACACTGCATGTAGATACATCTTCACTTGTAATATCTTCACGAAGAGCTGAAAGGATTAGTGGGTCTACATTTAATTTTAAAGTAGTCTTATCAAACATACTTGGGGCCTCATACTTTCTTGTCATATCTTTTGCGGCTCTTTTAGCAAATACTAAACTTTCTAATAATGAGTTACTAGCAAGTCTATTCTTTCCATGAACACCATTACATGCTGTTTCTCCTACAGCGTATAAGTTAGGCATAGATGTTTTACTGTTTTCATTAACCTTTACACCACCCATGAAATAATGCTGGGCTGGTACAACTGGAATACATTCTTTAGTTACATCATAGCCTTTATCTAAACAGTACTGAACAATATTAGGGAAATGTTCCTTTAGTTCTTTTTCACCAATAGGTCTTAAATCTTCTAAGACATAATCAGTACCATCTTTTTCCATCTGTTTCTTAATTGCATTAGACACTACATCTCTAGGTAATAATTCATTAACGAAACGATTACCATTCTTATCATATAATAATGCACCTTCACCTCTGACACTTTCAGAAATAAGGAAACGTCTTTCATTATCTTCACTATAGAAAGTTGTTGGATGAATCTGTACATAATCTAAATGTTCTGTTTCAATATTGTATTTCTTAGCAAGATCAATGGCATCACCTGTTAAATGACGGTAGTTAGTAGAATTCTTATATTTACCACCAATACCACCAGTTGCAAGTACAACAAAGTCTGCATAGATATCATATTCTTCATCACCCTTGCGTACTTTACCACCAACACATTTACCATTCTTAACAATTAAATCAGTCAAAGTGACATATTCTTCAATAGTGATATTCTTTCTTGTTTTTACTTCTGCATAAAGCTTACTAGTGATTTCTTTACCAGTAATATCTTCATGATAAAGGATTCTGTTAGAAGAATGAGCACCTTCTCTTGTATATTTAAGGTTTCCTTCTTCATCTCTTGCAAAATCAGTACCATATGATAATAAATCATTAAGTACAGCACGAGAACTTCTGATCATTAATTCTACAGAAAGAGGATTGTTTTCATAATGTCCAGCTCTTAGTGTATCTTTGAAGAAAGCATGATAATCACTTTCATCTTTAAACATACAAATACCACCCTGAGCAAGAAAGCTATCGCTTTCTTCTACACATGATTTAGTAATCATATGAATATTAAGGTTTTCAGGTAATTTAAGGGCACAATATAATCCTGAACATCCAGTACCTACAATAAGAACATCTGTTTTTTTAGTCATTTTTAGTCATCTCCTATTTAGCAAGTTCAAGCATTCTTTCTAATGGTGCTTTAGCTTTATTCATAAATTCTTCATCTAAGAATACTTCATTCTCTCCAGTTTCTAATACATGGATAATCTTTTCTAGTGAATTCAATTTCATATTAGGACATACCTGAGTTCTTACTACATTGTAAAGCTTCTTATCAGGTGCCTGATTTAGGATTGTGGCATAAACACCATCTACTGTACCAACAATAAATTCTTTAGCATCATTTCCAACAATATAATCAATAATACCTGATGTACTTCCAATATAATTGGCTTCTTCTAATACTTCAGGCTTACATTCAGGATGTACAGCCACTAAAGCATCTGGATGTTCCTTTTTTGCATTTAATACATCTTCTTTAGTCATGATGTGATGTCTTGGACAGAAACCATTGTTTAAAATGATATTCTTACCTTCTACCTGAGTTGCTACATAGCTTCCTAAGTTCTGATCAGGTATAAAGAAAATATTCTTGTTAGGTAACTTATTAACAATCTTTACTGCATTTGAACTAGTTACACATACATCACTATAAGTCTTTATTTCTGCAGTAGAGTTGATATAGCAAACAACAGCTAAATCATCATACTTTTCTCTCATTTCTTTAATCTTTTCTATAGTGACCATATGTGCCATTGGACAATCTGCATGTGCATCTGGCATATATACATGCTTAGTAGGATTAAGTATCTTAGCACTTTCTCCCATGAATTCTACACCTGCAAATACAATCTCATCAGCATCTGTTTCTGCTGCTTTTTTTGCAAGATAGAATGAATCTCCAATGAAATCAGCCGCTGCCTGTACATCTGCATCTACATAATAGTGAGCCAATATAACAGCATTCTTCTCTTCTTTAAGCTGCTTGATTCTATTCATCATATCCATAATTTAATCCTCTTTTTCCAACTTTTCCTAAATTAAGCGCCTATCTCTTTTTACGCTGTGCATATGCTATCATTGTTGTTGACAGATGTCAAGACACATATGTTGACATTGTAAAAGAAATATGTTCAACAAATATTACAGTATTGTTTAAATGTAATAGATTACAGTTTTTTCATCATGGAAATATGCTCTTAATGCAAAAAAAGAGATTATAACAAGTCAGTTACAATCTCTTTAGATTTTTGATTATTCATGTTCTTCATATATGCTAATCAATAGTAGTATCATAGCTTTACTTATTTGCATATATTTTCCAAATGGATTGATAACAATTCCATAAATTTCTTTCCAATCAATCACTAATTTAAGAATTGAAAGTATTGATTGGCTAATCTGGACATTTCCACTAGATCCTTTATGCATTTCATTGCTGGAAGTAAATACACCAAGCCACTCTTTACCATTCATATCTTTGACTGTTTCCATTTTAAGTTTGACATCATGATCAAGAGTAAATGTGTCACCAATGTTTATACTACTTAACTGCTCTTTTGATAAGAATGGATTCTTAGTGATATAAGGGACTACTAATTCTCCTCCCTGTTTGATTGCATTCAACAGCGTATCCATAAATAATAGCATTCCCTCTTTATCGTTGTGAACATAATATTGGTCTATTGCTTTCTCAATCATCTGATTTGTATTAGGTGAATCATCTTTTCTAACAAAACTATAAAATGCATCAACAACATCTCTCATATCTTTATTAATACGATTTCTACATTCAGATATTAATGTTTCAGATATTCCAAAATAAGATTCTGCAATACTTCCTGTAATAGCACCAAGTGTATCTGTATCTCCACCTAGAGATACTGCATTTCTTATTGCATCTTCAAAGTCTCTTGCTTCTAGAAAAGCAATGATTGCCTCAGGAACGGTTTTTTGACAAGTTTCATCCATATGAAAGTTAGGACGGATTTCATCAAGTGTTCTATTTAAATCATAATGAAATTCATTCTCAATATACTTTTTGATTTCTTCTTTTGATGAACCATTTCTTGCCATAAATATCGCACTCGCAGTCGCCTCTGCACCCTTAATACCTTCTGGATGATTATGAGTTACATTTGCAGTTGCTTTTGCGACAACTCTTGTTTTTTCAAGGGAATCATAAAGCCATCCTGCAGCTGATACTCTCATTGCAGAACCATTTCCAAAACTATTATAAGGCTCAGGACGACGTGCTGTTAACCAGTGTCTAAAATAACCTCCATATCCTTCATGAGGATATCTTCTTCCCCATGATTGCATACTTGTTATAACAGCATCCTCAATTTCTTTGACTGCTGCATTCTGCCCTACTTTAAGTAACGCCTCACATACAGCAAGAGTCATGACTGAATCATCTGTAAAATGAGATCTTCTACTAAATAATTTGAAATCCTTTGTTTTATCTCCCCTATCAAATTCAAATGGACTACCAATAATATCTCCTAAAATTGCACCATACATAATATATTCCTCCAATCTCTTTTCTTATTACACTATCAGTATAAGTAAAATAGAGAAATAAATGGTCGCTTTGAAAGCGACATTTAAAAAACGTCAATACATGAAGTACCGACGTCATTTATGCACCAAGAGTTTCATTGGTATATTTGAACAATGTGATGTTGAGTTCCATAATATCATAGTGTTTGTCTATGATTGCTTTTTGTACAATTAAATCTACTTTACTACTTGGACTAAATGCCCAATCCGCTCTAGCAAGAAGATCTTTTGATTCTTCTAGATTAAGCTGTAATGCGATACATAATGCAAATACGGTTTTCTTTTTAGGATGATAATTCTTATTGCATTGAATTTTAGAAAAAAGTTTTCTATCTAGATTGGCTCGTTTCCATACGTCTTTATTATCCAAATGCGCTTTGTCTATTAATTCAAATAATCTATCATGAAATGAAGGACCAATATTTGCGAGCTGATCTTCTAAAGAAGTATCCGATAAATGTAGAGATGGTTCTTCATGAAAAGCAGAGTTAAATAAAGAACGAAGACGAGCACTTCGTCTGTAGCTTAAAGGATACTCATTAATATGACTTTCTTTGACATAGTTTGCATCAATATAAGAATCAATCTCTCCGACAATTTGGCTGGATAATTGAAAAGAGGCTTTATCAAATACAACTAAAATGATTTCTATTTCATGTTCTGTCAAAAACTGACTGAATACAGATACTGCAATGTGCAAAGCCTTATCTTTTGGAAATTCATATACACCTGTTGAAATAAGAGGAAATGCGATACTTTGACATCCTAGTTCTATTGCTTTTTGTAGAGGTAGACGATAACATCTTTCTAGTATTTCAAGTTCATGATGATTTCCATCAATCCATATAGGTCCTACTGTATGAATAACATATTTTGCGTTGAGATGATAAGCTCCAGTGACTGCAATATCTCCTCTTTCAATAGGACCAATAGTCTTTCTTTCTGCAAGAAGTGCCTCTTTTCCTGCTGCTTCATATATTGCCAGATCTGTGCCACTTACACATTTTGGTTGTGGATTGGCTGTATTAACTATGATATCAGCTTCTACTTTTGTGATATCGTTTCTTACTATCTTAAATGCCATAAAAGTATCTCCTTATTTTCTTTACATTATAATTCATAAGATGTCTACCAATATACTTATAAGCGAATGTTTTAATGGTTGACATCTCTTGATGATGTTCTTTTAGTAACGTATCTGGACAATCATAGATACCAAAGTCATGAGTAATTCCTTCACTTTGAATATAGGTATTATTTCTATTGAAGTCAATTATAGGGTGTTTGAAGTTTTTCACTGCCATACCATAACCACAAAATGGACCAGTACATTTAGTAAATCTATTCTGAAGTTGTTTAAGATATGCTTTGTCTAAAATAAATCCTTCTAGTTCATACCATCGATTTTCAAGGTAAACTTCCACCCAGCTGTGTAATATATTCTTAGGTGCACTATGATATACAATACCTGTCATAGCTCCTTTTTGCAGTTTCTTATTAATAGTAAAGCCATGTATTCTACATGGAATATCACAGGCACGTAGCAATGCCATAAATAGAGTTCCTTTAGTATTACATTGACCATAGCCATCGGATAGTACTTTTGAAGCAGATATATAATCATCACTATTATAGCCAAATAAGATCTCATCTCTTACATAATTATAGATTGATTGTATTCTGTTAAATTCATTCATTTCTTTCCAGTGTTTATCATGAATAAGTTTTTGAATAGTAGGATGAGAATAATCTAGCATGTGTGTTTCTTTGAGATATTCCATCATTATAAAGCACCTCCATTATTATAGATTATATCATTGTACTAGGAGATTTAAAAAAGATTGTAACCTAGGAGTCACAATCTTTAGTTTCTGTAGGATTAAATATAAGTTCTTCCGCAATCGTAGTTGGTTTCACTCTCATTAAGCTATCATAGACATTTGATTTACCAAGCAAGTTTATTCCACCGTGCCATACGATTTCTTGGTCAATTACTGCAAAATAAGAATCTAAATCAGGATACACTTCTACAAATACACCATTACCATATAATAAATCTATGAGATTATTTGTATAAGGTTCATCTGTCTGTTTGGTGAATACATTGACTGAAACACCCTTTTCTTGTCTATCTTTAATTAAATCAATAAAAGATAATACTTTCTTTTCATTTAATTGAGGACTAGAGATAATGATGCTTTTATTTGTTTCATGGATATCTTGTCTAAATACTTCTAAATAATCATTATAATTGTAAATGTGATTCACATTTTGTTTATTGTCTACAATATCAGTAATCACATCAAAACCAATCTTTCTATAAGCAGATAAGCGTTTCTTATACATATTATTAAAATAATGAATATGAGAATCTACATAATCATAGACAATCGCACTTTTTTTATACTTGTAATCTCTATTGATTCTTCCTAAGAACTGATCAACTAAAGGTTCACCAGATACAGGAGAAGTTAAAAATAGTGTATCGAGTCTAGGTACATTAAATCCTTCACCAACTGATTGAGATGTCGCAACAAGTATAAAAGGTTCATCATGAGGAAGTGATAATATTGCTTTTCGTGTTTTTTCATTTTCCTTTAATGAATAATCACCATAAATAAGATACGTATGAGCTAAGACATCTTTTTTTAGTGATTCATACAATGATTTTGCATGTTCCTTATAGCGTGTCAATACAATCGGTGTTCTATTTTCTTCAATACACTTCTTGATATCAGAAATAATGGCTCTTTAATTTTTGTGGGGGTCAGACCTTCGCTCTAAATATTTGGGGGTCTTGGAAACAGCACCTTTAAATCTGTGGGGGTCACACTGCGGCTCCCACTATTTTAAGTATTTTTGTGTAATTAAAAACCTTTCGCTGTATCATTAATTTGCTCATATTAAATCAAAGCGAAAGGAGATCACAAATTGAATAATGATCTAAAAATTATTTTAGGGGATTATGAATCCTTTGTACAGTCTCATACGATTGAAATTAATGAAAAAGAAGTGATTTATTGTATCACGCTTAAGAGAACCATTATCTCCTGTCCAGAATGCAGCAGTAGAATAAATATTAAGGACTATAGAAAATGTAAAGTCATACATAACATGATAGGAAGCAAGAACACTTCTCTAATACCAAAAAGAGAGAATCTTATAAGAAAAAGAATAAATAAAACATTTAAATAGGGGTAATATGAGTGCACTAAAGGGCAGTCATTTCTGACTGCCCTTTACAAGTGGAAACCCCCAATAATTTAAAGCAAGTTTTCTATTGACCCCCCTTAAAAATTAAAGGTTCGAAATAATCATATTATTTCTATTTTCATTTTTAGAGATAAACGCATACGCCCTATTAAGATCATTTTTACTATCACCTAACGCCATTATTCTTGTGAATCGTGGATAGACATAATGATCAATAGTTTGTTTTTTTATTCTCTCTCGACTTGTATATTGATGTCTAATTGGACCTAACTGCATATAGACTTTCTTTTCCAGTCTGTCTATTCTCTTATCATTTGCGGAAACACCATAGACATATTTAGAATTAATTTGACGTAATACATTTTCAAATATATGGGAAGCCCCATGATGACATTCATCTACTATTACCATGCCATACGGTTGACTTAAACGGCTATTGCCTTCTTTATCATAAATAGAATTGACAGATACAACATCAATGATCCCTGTTAAGGTGTTCTTACTACCATGTAAAACCCCTATGAGATCTTTTCTTTGTTTCTCTTTACCTGTTTTTGTTTTATACACAGGTAGATCTTCGTTTATTTCTAAAAAGCGATGTAATTCATCTACCCATTGGTCTATTAGTGAAACACTTTGCATAATAATGAGTGTATTGACTTTTCTTTGAGATATTAAATAACTAGATACAACAGTCTTACCAAATGCAGTCGCTGCATTAAGAACACCATTATCATAGCTTAATAAATCAGATGCAGCAGTCAGCTGTTCATCTCTTAATTTTCCAGTAAATGATACATTAATAGGTTTTCCCTTTTCTCTCTTATCAACAATTTCATACTCAATATTTGATGAATGACACTTATTAAGTAGAGTTTCTAATAACCCTCTAGGGATTTTTATATAATCATCTACATCTTCGCCTAAATAGATAACTCTTGGATGATTCCAATTAGAAAATCCTAAGTTATGATTCTTATAGAATATAGGATTATCAAATGCAGATAAGCGTCTGATCTGGTTTTGGATTCGTGGCTGAAGATTAAGTGTATCCACGTAGATACCATCTGCAAGGACAATAGAGAGTTTATCTATCACATCTTCACTATGGAAGTTTTCATCCTTTTTCCATGGCTTAATTCTTTTTCGTAGATCCATTGTAAGAAGAGTTTGAGGGATTGAAAGTTCTTCTTTCCATTTATAGATATGTTCTTCTATCTCATTTTTAGATAATTGATGAACTGTTGTTAGTAATTTCCATTGATCATAGTAAGGATTCCAGTTTTCATCTACAAAAGCACTATTACCTTGTCTTAATGCCTTACCTTGAAGTGGTAATGCGACTAAATTACCTAAGCCATCGCTATGGTCCTGAGTTGGAAACATACGATCATAATATCTAAATGATTTGAGATTAATAGATTGAGCCCCCTTCTCAATTAATAGTAATCCAAATTCTCTAGCAAGAGAGGCAGGTACAAATTCCTTAAAGAGAATCCATGCATGTGCCCCATTTCCTGAACGTGAGCGTTCTATTAACACATCAATACCATTTTTATGACATATTTTTCTTATTGCATCAATTTCATCTTTCCAATCATTATTTTCACTATTATCTTCATCATGATTATCAAAATCAAATACAAGTAGTTTACATGTATCATCTTCTAGTAAAGGATATAATCCAATGACATCTGTACAATTGTCTTTATACCCTAATAAATGATCCTTGCCTACTTCTCTATCTAATGCTTTCCACTCTTTATAAGGACACTTTTGACAGGACACACCTTTTTGACTATTTTGTTTAGGACAATATTCCTTCCATCTATTAAAACACTGTGGAAAATATCCTCCCTTAGAACCTCTTAATGCATATACATCTCTTCTTCCTTGAAATAAAGTAAGAAAGTAAGCTACAAGTTTATCATAAATATAAGTATCCTTGATACATACACCCTCATTTATAGATTGGGTTGTCATATCTTCTTTTGATTCATTAAATGTAATATGAGATTTTTTTAGAAGTTCTTTTAATTCTTGATTTTCTTCTTGGAGATGTCTAACCATCCTTCTTAACGATTCTAAGTTTTGTCCTTCTAGATTCATTGTATGTCTCCTTAACTGTTATTTATTCCATTATAAAAGGAATAATGATAAAAATCACTATTCCTTCTCAATAATATTTCTTATATCGTCTAGATGATCCGCAAAATAGATACCCTTCTGTTTCTCATGCGTAGATAATCCCATTTCTATCATATGTGACATAAGTTCTTTCATACCCTTATAATAATCATTCAAATTATAGAATATGCAAGCTGCATTAAGTTGTTTCAATGAAATCTTAGACATCACTTCTGATATTTCTTCTAATGTTCCTGTACCACCTGGAAATGCAATAAAGGCATCTCCTAATTCTATCATTTTCGTTTTTCTTTCTGTCATATCTTTAGTAATGATTAACTCTGTTAAGCCATCATATTGTAGTTCTTCATCAATGAAGAACTGCGGTTCTATTCCAATAACGTTTCCACCTGCATCTAATACACTTTCCGCAATGTATCCCATTAATCCTGATTTTGATCCACCATAGATGAGTGTATGATTGTTTTCTCCAATCCATGTACCAAGTTCTTTGACTGCATCCTTTAATACTGGATCATTGCCTCTCAAGGCACCTAAATATACTGTAATATTCATATGATTCTCCTATTAAAAAACAGTGAAAATTAAGTTTCACTGTAAGTCTATTTCTATCTTAAGAAATATAGTATGTAAAGTCAATGCTTACCAGATGCCCATAACATGCTGCATGAGTAATGAAACAATAGTAATACCACACCAGCATGATGCACCTACTAATAATGGTTTACCACCTGTTTTAATTAAGTGAATGACATTACTATTTAAACCAATTGCAGCCATAGCCATAATAATAAGGAATTTAGATAATTCTTTAATAGGTAAGAAAACATTGCTGTTAACTCCCATATGAAGGCTGATTGTAGTAATAATGGCAGCTAAGACAAAGTAAAGAATAAACATAGGGAATGCTTTCTTTAAGTTGAAGTTTGAAGATTTCTGTTTTTTCTTACTTCTAATCATTGATAATCCTAAAGTGATAGGAATAATTGCAAGTGTACGTGTTAATTTGACAGTTACAGCTTTATTGAGTGTAGCACTACCTAAATGCCACATACTATCCCAAGTAGATGCTGCTGCAGTAACTGAAGATGTATCATTGATGGCAGTCCCTGCAAATATTCCAAATGCATCACCATGTAATGTATCAAAGCTGATGGCTTTACCTAGAATAGGGAAGAATAATGCAGCTAAAACATTAAAGAAGAAAATAACTGCAATAGCCTGAGCCACTTCATCATCATCGGCATCAATGACTGGTGCAGTAGCTGCAATGGCAGAACCACCACAAATAGATGAACCTACACCCACTAGAATAGATGTATTGGAAGGTACATGTAATATCTTTCTTAAAAGCCATGCAATAAGAAGTGAAGTAGAGATTGTACAAATAATAATAGGTAATGACTGCTTTCCTGTTTCAAAGATGACACCTAAATTCATACCAAAACCTAATAAGACGACAGCTGTCTGTAGGATGATCTTAGAAGTCCATTTGATCCCTGGTGCTGCTTTACCTTTTTCTTTCCAAAACATAGTAATAATCATACCTGCAAGAATTGAAATCACTGCCCCACCGATAACTGGAAATTGTTTTCCTAGTAACCATGATGGAATCGCAATAACTAAACATACAAGTATGCCATATATATTCTTTTTAATAGTTTCCATGATTTACCTGCTTTCTTTTAATGTGTGCTCATTATATCACTTGACTATAATAATATTAAATTATATATTTCTATTGAACTATAAGTAAATATTATTGATGAGGTGATGAGATGTTAGATTATCGTATTCATACTTTTTTAAAAGTATGTGAGACATTAAACTATACGCTTGCTGCAAAACAACTACATATTACTCAGCCAGCTGTATCACAGCATATTCATTATTTAGAAGAAGAATATGAAACAACACTCTTTGTATATTCAAATAAGCAGTTATCTTTAACACGTTCTGGAGAGATATTAAGAAAATATTTGATGACTATGCAGAATGATGAGCAAACAATTAAAAAAGAGATAAAGAGTCATGAAGAAATGATAGAAACATTGTCGATTGGTGTGACTATGACAATTGGTGAATATGCGATAGTGGATAAATTGGCTGATTTTATCAAACATCATCCTGAAATGAATCTGCATCTTCATTATGGAAATACGGCAGAATTATTAAAGTTATTAGATCAAGGTAAGATTCATATGGCTATTGTAGAAGGAAATTATCCAAAAGAGAAATATAGTCATAAAAAATACAGCACTGAGGACTATATTGCCGTCTGTGCTGCATCACATGAGTTTAAGAATATACCTCATACTTTACATGACCTTCTTGATGAAAGACTTCTTGTACGAGAACAAGGTTCTGGTACAAGACATATTTTACAAGAAAGTCTAAATGTACGTGGTTTGTCTATTTCTGATTTTATACATTATATACAGATAGAAAATATGCACACAATCATCAGCTTGCTTAAAAAAGATTGTGGTATTTCTTTTATGTATAAAACTGCAGTGAAAGAAGAATTGCAGAAAGGTATATTAAAAGAAATTATATTAGATGACTTTAAGCTCCAGCATAATTTTGAATTCATTTGGGAAAAAGATAGTCTATTTACTGAGAAGTATATTTCTATTAGTGAAGAATTTTTAACAATACCCTTTTGATGATTAAATGTATCAAAACGTAGTAAAATTTTTGGTGCTTGATTATAGTTTATTTTATTCTTTTTAATACTAACTTGAATACAACTATGCCGGCTTCAAATAGTTTTTCCTGGTTTTCTAACGTGAAACAGCCTTTTTCTTTACTAGATTTTACATCTTTAGCTAGTTCATTCATTAGCTGTAGCGTGGCCTATCTCTTTTTAAAGTCCTGTATATTAGGTATTGCATATCTACTATGCTCATTCAGATTTAATGTTAGGCATAGGATTCAACTCCTTTCAGCAATAATTGTTAAAACATTATTTAATTTTCCAAATCACAGTCACTGTATCTGTAACATCAATATCATCTGCTTCAATATCTATATCGTATCCAGGACTACCCATTGTTTTTTCTGCACTTGCGAATGCAAAATTCTGTATAGGTTCTGAGACAAAGTTGATTTCACCCCACGAATAGTCAATAGATACGATATCACCTAATTCGATATTTGCAGCATGAGCTAAGACTTTTGCTTTATGCTTAGAATCTTCTATCGCATTCTTCAATAATTCATCTTTATATTTTTCAGGATCACTCACTGTATATTCAATTGAAATTTCTGGTGTAATCACACTATGTGCCAAAGCATAAAGTATCTCCCCTAGTTTCTTATTATCTGCATCAAATTCTATCAACATACGATGTGTATAGGTATATCCTACAAGTCTCTTTTTCCAGCTTTGATCTTTAGCTTTATAACTCTCATATTTGGTATCAATGTCAAAACTGTTAGTTTTTAAGTCATCCTTTTGAAATCCAAAAGATACAAATAAGTCCTTCAATATCTTTGTTGTGTCACTAGATTGACTTAATGTCACTTCATATTCCTTATAGGATTCTTCCATTGTGATGTTAAGTCTAATTCTATCAGGTTTTACAGAAATCTTTCCTTTACCAGTAATTTTCATTGTTTTATCCATGGTTATGCCTCCTTTCCATTATTATATCAAAAAAGCCCCATGAATAATCATAAGGCCAATAATTCTTTTACTTTTTGAGTTGTGAGATTGTTTAGTAATAATCCTTCTTTAATGTCTGCATTTGGTGCTGATACTTTTAATTCTTGTACAGTGTTTCCAAAACCACTACTTCCTGATGTAGCGAATAGTGTAATTATCTTATTAGAGAAATCATATGCTTCTAGGAATGTATTAATAATTGTAGGTGCAACATACCACCAGATAGGAAACTAAAATGTAGCCAGTTCCCCTCATGCGTTGATTTTACTGGGTTTAACTGTATACAAAACTGTGTTTACTGTTACTATCTTTCATTCTTTTCCAAAATAGCTTTGAAGCATAGGCCACATTATTTTCATATATGACACAAAGCTCAGCTCTACTTGTGCTTCATTAAACCATCCAACCATAAAGCTATTTATCTCTTCAAATAATACTTTTGAAAGTTTCTGAATAATAATTGTGTTATCCACTTCTTCAGTATAATCTTTCGCATACATTTTACATATAGAACGCACTCCAAAATAATTATATAGCACACCTACCGTTGTTTTTAATGCTTCAATATCTCTTGGAAAATCTGTTCTATTCATCATATTCACTACTAATTGATGTCTTGAGTTTAGGTAATTCCTAACTGTACTATTACCTATTTCAACATCAACTGTAAATGAAAAATCTTGAGTTTATATACTATCTGCTCCTAACATTATCATCAATTCAACTTGTGCTGCATGATATTCTGTATAACCAGACAAAGCCATATATTTCCAAGAATCTTGCTTTGCATACATTTCCGTATCTAAAATATGCGTAAATTCATGAAACACAATATACCTTGGTATTTCCGAACTTTTGCATATCCTTAATATATGTTCATCTGTTTTCGTATTATAGTAAGCTTGGGCGGCTGAAGCGAATCCTGCTGCATCGCTTTCCTCAACATTAATTTCAAAAAAATCTATCTTATACTGTGGTAATTTCTCAATTTCCATAAACTCAATATATTCTTTTTCATATTCTTTAATTAAATTTTTAATTTGTATTTCTGTCATATTGTTTTATACCTCATATCAAAGTTAGCATTTCACTTTTAGTATACCATAAAACAATCCCATTCTCATTCTATATATTTTATCCTCAACGATGAAAAGATGTGTCTGCACACATCTCTTCCATCTTATTATTTTCAATGTTATAAGTTCTTAATAAAATTCAAATCCTGTTTCCGTAATGCCTTCTGTAACTTTTCGTTCTTTCTCTTCAGTTCCTTATTTTCTCTGCTCAGAGCTGCCACCTTCTGGTTCAACAGTTCAATCTGTTTTTCCATCGCCATGTTCAGAATTTCTCTTCTTGGATCTATCATTCCGGCCTGTTGCTCTACTGCTTGGTTCAATGTATCCCGGACGGTTGGATTTTTATAAAAGAATCCTCTCGACAATCCAGTTTTCTTCATCAGCTTTGGAACGCTGATACGTTCTTTATTTGCCAGCATATCTTGTATTGCTTGCAATGCCAGTTCAATTTTCTCTTTACTTTTTCTCTGATTTTCCTCAATCATCTTGTCGTATTTGCTCATATTCTTCACCCCATCTTGCCAGACTCATATATATGATGTCACTCATCCTCTGTCTTACTTCTCTGGTTTCGTCTGCCATTCTTTGATTGCTCATTTTCCGGTAATGCTGTACATTATTCAGTCTTTTATGCCCCAATAGTCTCGCTATCGTCCAGTCATCCAGATGCATTTCTGTAAGTTTGACGCCATAGTAGTGCCGGAACATGTGCGTTCCAAACCCGAATAATTCGCCATGATCATCTTTCAACTGCTTTTCCTGTATCATGGACATGACTTTTGTTTTTATAGCCATATACTGCATCGGGCGGTCAGGTTCTTTTTCATTAACAAATATGTATTCTGTATCACCGAACTTTTCCTGTGTATATTCAATAGAACTCTGTAACAGTTTTGCAAGTTCTTTACTGATCGGTTTTTTATATCTTTTAGTTTTAACTTGATATATTTCAATCATATCTTGGCCATTTTCTCTCGTCAGACAATCTGGTCTCAGTGTAAGGGTATCTGATATCCTAGTTCCAAGCATCTGATGTATCAGAAGACATCTTGCAATCTGTACATCCATCTGTGTAATTTCCGCATTCAGTCGTTTCATTTCATCATCAGAATACACTCTAAATTCTGCATTTACTTCCGGTGGAATATCCGTATTAATAAATAAATGCTCCAATCTTTCATAGCTGTAAATTTTTCCGATTGTCTCTAACTGTCGTCTTAATGAAATTACATAAGAACTATTCGCACTATGGGAAGTATCTTTTGTTGACAGATGTATCAAAAATTCTTCCAACACTTCTCTGTCTATTTCACTGCAGCTTTTTATTTTGGAATACTCTTTTTGGAGATATTCTGAGAATATCCTCATTATTGTCAATTCTCCCTGTACAGTTCCTATTGCTTCATACTGCAGATTCATATAAACAGCTTTCTTACATTCTTCCCTGATATCTGGCTGATATATTTTTCTGAAATCCAGTGTTTTTACATTATAAATTGGATTGGATCTGATTTTAATATCCAGATTTTTTAGTTCCCAAACATCTTTTTCTATCTCATCCCGTAAATCTTCTGGCCCTAAAAATTTCAGTACGTTTCTGAAATATAATATCGTCACTGCTTCGCCATAGCTTACTGTACCATACACACTCTTCTTTTCTTTTACAATAGTTATTCCCTGTTCTAACATCCAGCCTTTTAAAAGTGATATCCATTTTTCTGGATTTCTATCTCCAAGGCTTTTGATTCTCCGATTTATTCTGCTGTTCAAAAACTTTGCAATATGATTATAAGCTGTTCGATCCTGAATCAATGCTCTAAACGTTCCGTTTTTGCAGCGATACATAATATAACCTCGAAACTCTTCCTTTAATTCTTGCGTTGGAAGCAACGTTAAATCAAATTTTCCATTATCCTTACGTGTCCCTGTTTCTTGTAAATTGGGGAAATCGCTGAAGTATATAATATCATTTTCCATCTTTTTCCTCTTTCTTTAGCCATGATGCTAAACTACTTCCTTGCATTTCAAAGAACTCATCATTTGCTTTTGCAATCCTTTGCGGCATATAATCAATATACTGTCTTGTCATCTCTTCATAAGTATGTCCAAGATAATCCCTGATACTTTGCAGTGATACATGACTGTCATAAAACATAGTTGCTACTGTGTTAAACCGCAAACTCTACCCATAATATAAACTAATAAAACCGCAAATTAAATTAATAAACAGGTGGAAAATGTGCCTTTTATGACGGCATAATCTTCCACCTGTTTTTGTGATCTGA
>NZ_JACRWG010000048.1:0-18273 GCF_014306455.1 Catenibacterium faecis | reverse complement strand
TCAATTGTGGTTTTACCTGCATTTATTTCTTCTGCTAGTATAGAAATCGATTCACTACCATCTAAGTATCTTTTACATATTTCTATTTTTTGTTCCTTAGAAAACTTACTTTTTCTTCCAATAAGAAAAACCTCCTCAGTAAACAGTGCTTTTAATTATTTACACTGTCTACTGGGAGGTCATCATATCAAATTTCAATCCTTTTTACTTATCACCAAAGATGACATTCATATATTTTTCTTCATTTGTTAGAATACGGATGATTGTGACTGTATCATGATCATATTTATAGAAAATACTATATTTTCCTGCAATGACATAATAAAGATCTGTTGTCCATCCAGTTCTATTAGATAGCTGTCCACCTATTTCAGGGTGTGTTTTTAATACAGCACATAGTTTCACTATCTTTGGATTCAAACGCATAGGGTTTCTTAAATCAGCACGTGCTTGTCTTGTATATCTTAGATTCATAGTTCAATTCCAAATTCTTTTAAGATATCTTCTTCAGAAATGCTATCATCTGCAGGTGCTTTTTCACCTTTATCTAATTCAATCATTAACTGAGAGATTGCCTGTTCTCTTAATGCCTGCTTACTATTTGCAGTTACTAAGAAAGGCATCCCTTCTACATTAATAGACTGCTGAATAAATGCATTAATAGCATCAGTAAGTGTCATACCACACTGTGCATAGATTCCTTCTACCTGTGCTTTGATTTCTGGATTAATACGCATCTGAAAAGTGCTTGTTTTTGGTGCTGTCGCCACTGTTAGTGTTGTTTTTTTCATAGTTATAAACTCCTTCTCAACTATTATAAACATCACTCTATTAACAGTCAACACATTGTATATACAGAAAATAAATAAAGAAAAAACTGATCAGAAATGAAATCATTTCATCACAGTTTCTTAATTAACGCTTTTTCGCTTTATGTCTAGGTTTCTTAACAGCTTTTCTAGCACGAGGAGATTTCTTAACTACTTCTTTTAGTTCTTCTTTCTTCTCTTCTACTACCTTTACTGTATCTTCTACAGCTGCTTTTACTTCTTCTTTCTTTGTTTCCACAACTGCTTTAACTGGTTCTTTAGTTTCTTCAACCTTCTTAGTCACAGCTTTTACGGTCTTTTTAACCGGCTCTTTTTTCTTTTCTACAGTCTTAACGTTTTTTTCTACAACTGTTTTTACAGGTTCTTTTACTTCTTCTACCTTCTTAGCTACAGCTTTTACAGTCTTCTTTACCGGTTCCTTCACTGCTCCCTTTACAGGCTCTTTTACTTCTTCTACCTTTTTAGCCACAGCCTTAACTGTCTTCTTTACTGCTTTCTTAGGTGCAGCCTTTTTCTTCTTATGTGCAATAATTGCCTTAGTAATTTCATTTAACTTCGCTTTAGTCTTAGTACGGAAAATAAATACATGATTACCTTCAGCCTGTGCAAGAACCTGAGGAATATCTGCTTCAATCTTGATATATTCTCTATATTTATCTGCCACTTCTGCATCAGATAATTCATAATCAATACCAAGACGTCTTCCTACATAACCTACATAATACTTTCTTTCAATTTCATAGAAACAAGTATTATAGATCATCATATCTGCCCAAATAGTATATGTATCTACATCATAAGCATAGTTCATCATATCAGGAATAAAAGCACCTGGTGCTCTCATATTCACTTCTAGAGGAACTAAATCACCTTTTCTACCTAATCCTGGTTTATCTTCAGATAACTTAATGAATTCAAAATGGAAGAAACGGCTTCTTGTATCAAATGCTTTAACAACCTTTTCACCAATTTCATAAATAGGTTTACCTTCTACTGGTTCAGAATGGAAATAAATATCAGATGCATCATTGACTGTATCCATAATAGAAGTATCCATAAAATGACTTGTAGAGAATAAAATATTCTTATCCTTATCAGTCACACCTTCGAATGTTACAACATCACCAGGCACAAAATCTTCTAGAATATAATCAATATAATCCTGTTTATGATCATAGAAGTCTTTTAATTCTTCATCATCTTTTAATTTATAAGTATGAGTTGCTCCTACACCATTATCTGGCTTTACAATCACTGGATAACCATTCTTTTTAGTAAACTCTAAAGCTTCATCAAGTGTATCTAACTTAATATAGTCAGCCACCTTTAAACCAGCACTCTTATATACTTCCTTCATAGCTGATTTAAATTTCATACAGCGCATATCCTGAATCTGTGGACCAGTAGTCACATTAAAGTCTCTTCTTAATGTTGCTTCTAGTTCTAGCCAGTATTCATTTTCTGATTCAATCCAGTCAATCTTTCCATAATGACTAGAGAAATAAGCACATGCACGATATACTTCATCATAGTTTTCTAAAGAGCCTACATAGTAATATTCAGTCAATGAATTCTTTGTTTCATCACTGATCATATCGTATGGGCAATCTCCAACACCTAATACATTCACACCACGATCTTTTAAACGTGAACAGAAATTATGATAATATTCTGGAAAATGTGGTGATATAAATACGACATTCATCTATTCTTCTCCTCCTAGATTACTCTCTTTACAAAATATGGGAACTGTACTCTCCACCAATCCCAATCATGGTTTACATCATATCCCCAGAAATCAATCCATGCTGGAATATTCTTATATTCTAATAGTTCTTTCATTCTACTAGTTGAACGAACCATTTCATCTTCCCATGCACCCTGACCGCAGCATAATACAATACGACGTTTTCTATACATTTCTACATATGGGTGATCATAACTCATACCTTCAATATATTTAATAGGACTATTACGATAAACATTATCATCCACATAATCATGGAAGAATAAATCACTATCATAGTATCCACTTAATGCGATACATCCACTAAAGATATCCGGTCTTCTAAATAAGAAATTAGCTGCATGTGATGCACCTAATGAACATCCTGTAGTATAAATACCCTTTGCATGTGTACCACACATCGCATTAATATCAATAATTCTAGGTACTAATTCATCTACAATATAATGATAATATTGTTCCAACATATGTGAACGAGATCCAACATCATGACCGCCTTCTTCACTCCATGTTTCTAAATCAATACTATCACAGCAGAATAATTGTATATTCCCATTATCAATAAGGTCTTCTACTGTAGCGACCATACCATTGTTTTCAAAATCAAAAAATCTACCATTCTGTGTTGGAAATACCAGTATAGGTGTTCCTGCATGTCCATACACCTTATATTCCATATCTCTTTCAAGACATGGACTGTACTCTTTATAATATTCTACTTTCATTCCCAAATCCTCCTTTGCCTTTGCCCATTATATCACATTTAATAGACAATTCACTTATTTATCGGTATTTCCTATATACTCCTTTAATTCTTTAGGAATATGCCTAGCACCTCTTATAGCTCTTAATTTATATGTCTTAAGTACTTCCAATGGATAAAGAGTAGGATCATATGTTTTTAGACGTTTAAGAAGCATACTTGTTTCATTACTTTCTACTACCTGACATTTATACATAATTGCAGAATAAGGAGCACCATAATAGATATATACATTCGCTCCCTGATGAATATTTCCTTTTTGATGCCATTGTATATAATCACTTTGATTAAATGCCTTTATTAAGTTAAAACGTTTAGGAGACGCAGGAATAACCCAATCTTCACATATCACAGTAGTCTGATAGCTTTGATCAACAAGAGACATGATGTCTTCATCACTCAATGTTTCATCTAACAGTATACTAATCCAATGTTTCTTATTCATATGAAAAGCTGGATAGATAGAAGGATGATTCACTGTATCTATAGGAACCTTAATATTCAAACATTCTATTTCTCCCTGTTTATCACAAAACTTAGAATAATCTGTATACATAATAAGTCCAAACCACTTATCATTATTTCTAAATATAAATGAATCGCCATTAGTAAAAGGATGATCTGGAAGAACATGATACTTTTCTTCAATAAGATGCATCAAACGTTTAGATTGAGGAAAAACAAAATAATCATATACAAAACAATGATTTAATATGTCCTCAATACAGTCTTCATATGCAGTTCTTACTTTTTGTACAAACTTTCCCTGCTTACCTACTAAATGAATATTTGTATATTCTTCATCTGTATCAGAATCATAAACATTAGCCTCTAATATATCATTTATTATTACTTCAATTCTGAAATCACCATCTAGTATATCTTTCTTATATATATAATTATGCCCCTGCTTCTTAAATCCATAATCAATGAGTTTATTCTCATCACAATGATAACGTCTATAATCCTTCATCATATACTTCTCCAAAGAATGCCTTACATATCAATTTTGATATTCTTTACTTTCTGTTTCACTTCTTCTTTCATATGAGGAATAGTCAGATTAGGAAACCCATGTTTCTCTACTAACTTACTTGTATAATCCTTTAAACGATAAACAGAAAAATCATGTCTTTCTTTTTTGCCCGTTAAAGTATAGTAATTCACAAGTGGTGTGAATACCACATTCTTAATTTTCTTTTTTTCTATATCAAAAGAAAGCATACCTTCTAATTGACATGATTCTTCCAACATGCCACTCACAAAATTACCTAAACTATAAGCAACTAATGTACGCTTACCATCCGCTCTTTGAATATATTCTACATCCTGTAATGTATGTGTATGTGTTCCAATAATCACATCTGCGCCTGCATCTGCAAGCTGCTTAGCCATGTTCTTCTGGAATGTATTAGGATGATAATCATACTCAATACCCCAATGACAGGATACTATCACAATATCCGCATTCTCTCTTGCTTTCTTCATATTCTCCATCATAGTGGATTCCTGAAAATTAATCATATAAGGTAACTGTTTCTGATAAGTCACACCATTCACATATTGATTAAAAGATACAAATGCAATTTTAATACCATTCTTTTCTACTATCTTAATATTCTGTTTCTCTTCCTCATTCTCATAGAGTCCTAAATAAGTCATCTGAGGATGTTTATTAAATACCTGGATAGAATGTAGTATGCCAGATGCCCCTTGATCATATGCATGATTGGTAGCACCATTCACTATATTAAATCCTACCTTTTCTAAATCATCTGCCACACTATCAGGTGCATTAAAGAGGGGATAACCCGATGGTGTTCCTCCTCCTAATATCGTTTCCTGATTCACAAAACTATAATCTGCCTGAATATACTTCTTAATATTCTTATAATAGCCTGTAAAGTCATAACCATTAGAAGTCTTGGCTTCATCAAGCATACATTGATGATAGAGATTATCCCCTACAGCTAGAAAAGAAACACTTGGTGTCTCTTTCTTTACTTCTTCTTTAGGAGGTGTACTACATCCTGAAAGAAGTAACATAACTGCAAGAAGAAGTTTATATTTCATGAATTATTTAGTCGTTGATCCAAATCCACCATTACGTGTTTCAGTAGCATCATCATCTTCAGTAATACCATATGTCATGAAGATTCCCTGGGCAATACCCTGGCCAGCCTGAACATCAACTACTTTTCCTTCATTTGAATCATTTGTCATCTTAATAAAGATATGACCTTCATTATCTGAATAGAAATAATCACTATCAATAACACCTACAGTATTATTTAACTGTAGACGATATTTAAATCCCAAACCACTTCTAGGATAAATCATTAATACCCATCTTTCATTCATTTCACAGCGGATTCCTGTAGGAATCTTTACTGTTTCTCCAGGTTCTAGATGTATATCAATAGGTGTATAAAAATCATATCCTGCAGATCCTTTAGTTGCACGACGTGGAAGCTTAATCGCATCATAGATGTCCTTTACATCTTCCCTTTCCATTCCTGTTTGAAATTGTTCATAAGATACTTTATAAAATTTAGCGCTATTCATTATAGTCTCCTTTCGCTCTTATATATATTATACACAAAAAGCCTAGATTTTACTCTAGACTTATGAGTCAAAACGATATTTAAATTCTTTATAAGTTTTTGCGGTTTTTGTATCCTTCACTACAGCATAACAATAATGATTATCCTGGTTTACATCTATACTTATCGCAACCTTTCGCTTATTTGAAAAAGTAAATGTAGACTTTTCTACACGTGGACTACTTAAATCATTATTAGGAACTGAAATAGTAAGAAAATACTTAAGAGAAGCATTCTCTCCTGTCTTCATATTTCCATGATAACAACGCATGATCTTATTATCCTTCTTCATTGTATAAGCAATATCTAAATTCTTTTTTACTACATAAGAATCAATATCCTTAAATTCCTTCTTATGTAGGTTCTTATTCATTTCTTTAAAGAAAGCTGTCTTATAATCTCTATCTTCACATGTAATAGAAATCTCTTCCCCATTCAACATACCTGAATAAAATGTTCTTACTTCCTGTGCTATATAATTTGAATTGGCACGTGTTGAACATCCACTTGTCAACAAAAGTGCGATTAACCAGAGTATCTTCATGCTTTATCACCTGTAAGCATTATACATATTTATTATGGAATAACTGTGTATTTTCAAAAAATGAAGCACTTATTTGTGCTTCATTCATACTTTTATTAAAAGAGTTACTGTGGTAGGTGATCAACTGCATATTGTGCTTCTTCAGCAGTGAATTTTTCTCCATAGCTTGAAGTTAACTGTTCATAGATAGCTGAACGAGACATATTCATACTTGTCTGATAATCCTTAGCTTTTTCTAATGCATTTGCCTTATAATCAGCTACTAAATGATCCACTGCATACTGTGCTGATTCTGCAGGAAAACCTTCTCCATAAGATGAAGTCAACTGATCATAGATAGCCGCCTTAGACATATGCATCATTGACGAATAAGATTCTGCTTTCGCAAGAGCATTTTTATCTTCCATAGTAGGTTCTTTACCCTTTGAATAATGAACAGTAACGGTACTTCCCTTTTCTAATTGTGTACCTGCCGCTGGTGACTGACTAATAAATCCACCCTCTGCCACACTATCAGAAAAGTCTTCTTCCTTGCTGAATTTAAAGCCATTTTCATTACACCAAGCCTGTGCATCTGTTTGACTCAAATCAACAACTTCTACTTTCTCTACTTTCTTTTTCTTCTTAACTTCTTTTGTAGTAGATACTTCAGGTGAAGATTCAATTGGTTCTGGATCACTGATGCAGCCTGCATATGCAAAAACCAAGAAACCTGCAAGAATCATACATAATGCTTTTTTCTTAGGCTGTTTCTTAAACAAGCAATATACAAGATAACCGATGCCTAATACAAAAGCGATAAAGCCAAGCATCATAAATGCATCCACTGATACACAGCGAATCACAAACAATACAAAGAAAACAAGTGAAGCCAACAATGTCTTTTTCGCCTTATCATTTGGTTCATTGTTTTTCTTTGATTTAAGGAAATACACAATGCCTAGTACAAGTAAAACTAAGAATAATAGAAATAAAATCATATCAACATCCCCTTCCTTGGATATATATATTGTAGTACTATCCATCAAAAGATGTATTGAGTAAGCGCTGGAGAGCGCCTATTAATAGGTGTCTAGAAAAAATAATTAAAAAAGCTGTACGATGACAGCTTATGATTTGTTAGGAAGAGTAATCGTAATACAAGTACCCTCTCCTAATTGACTATGTAATTTCACTGTTCCTTTATTATAAGAAACAATATGCTTAACGATAGCAAGACCTAAACCTGTACCACCTTTGATTCTACTACGTCCCTTATCAACACGGTAAAATCTTTCAAAGACACGGCCTTGGTCTGCAAGAGGTATACCAATACCTGTATCCTTGACTTCAATGATCATGTTATCTTTCTTACTATAAATATGAACATATACATGACCATCTTCTTTGTTGTACTTAATAGCGTTACTTACAAGATTAGAAATCAATGTTTCTATTTGAGATCCATTTCCAATATAAGTAATAGGTTCTACATCTGTATGAAGCTCTACATTATATTTCAATAATAAACCTTCATAATCTTCTGATATATCCTTCATTAATGCCTGCATTTTTACAGGAACCTTTTCTACAATGAGATCATCACTATCTAATCTAGATAACATCAAGATATCATTAATCAAAGAAGACATATTAGTCACTTCTGTTTGAATCTTAGAAAGCATCATCTTCTTCTGATTTTCATCATTGATGAATCCTTGTGATAATAATTCACTATAACCTCTAATAGCTGTAATAGGTGTTTTTAATTCATGAGATACACTAGAGAAGAATTCTTCTCTCATCTTCTGTGAGTTCTTCATTACAGTAATATCCACAAAGAAGAGTGCTGTACCAAATGGAAGGCGGGAGATTGCACATTGGTAATCAAAATCATGAATCTTTAATTCTATGCGCTGTTTCTTAGGTGCGCTATTTAACGCATTTATAAGATTAGGATAAGTAATATGATCTATTAAGTTATCCTTTTCTTTTAAAGGTCCTAGAATCTTTATAGCACTATCATTGACACTTAAGATCATGCCATTCTCATCAAGTAAGATAAAGCCTTCCTCCATCTTTCTTAATATCGCATTGATCTTATCTTGTTCAAATCTTGTTTCTCTCATAGATTTTCTTAATCGATGAGAAAGATTTTCTATTGTATCAATAATAGGTGTGAATTCTTCATAATCTGTTGTTGGAAGTTCAAAACGATAGTCTTCTGTCATGTTATTAAGAGACTCACTGATTTCTGTCAAAGGCTTTGTGACTCTCTTAGAGAGTTTACGTGCAACTATGTATGAAAATAATATACTGATCAGTATAGAAATTGAAAATGCAGGAGCAAGTTCAGGGAAATAACCCCATACACCTGAATAAGGGATGGACAATCTTATAATATGGTTATCTTTATAATATGCTGCATAGAGAAGTGGCTGATTGGTTGTCTCAGAACGTCTCATTGCATACCCTTCATGATTTGAAGAATGAAGTGCCTGTTGCACTTCTTCTCTTTTCAAATGATTAGAAGAGATGTCTTTCTTATATGTATCTGCAAGAACTTTACCTTTTTCATCTATAACAGATATTCTTGTATCATCAGAGAAAGCAAGTGGATTAAGTGTTTCTATCTGTGTATTGAGATCCTTAGAGTAGTCTAGATTATATTCTATAAGTTTTACAGAATACATCATTTCTCTTTCAGAATCCTCTTTCATTGAACCAGAAATAATAAATATACTCGTTGCACTACAGATACATAGAGATACTAATAAAAGTGAGATAAAATATCTCAATATAGATTGTCTCATTATTGACCATCCTCAATAAAACGATAACCTACACTTCTGATTGTCTTAATATAATGATGTCCATCATCACCTAGTTTAGATCTTAAAGAACGAATATGAACATCTAAGGCTCTTGATTCGCCTACAAAATCATAACCCCAGATATTATTTAAAAGTTCTTCTCTTTCTACAACACGTTCTTTATTTTCTACTAAATAGAGTAATAACTGATACTCTTTATGAGTTAATTCAAGTTTTTCACCCTGCTTTAAAATAATATGCTTAGATTTATCAATTTCTAAAGATGTTGTCTTAATAACCTTTGAATGATGCTGGCTTCTTCTAAGTAATGAGCGAACACGTGCAGCAAGTTCCAGCACTCCAAATGGTTTCGTCATATAATCATCACAGCCTGAATCTAAACCTCTTACTTTATCTATTTCACGATCCTTTGCAGAAAGAATTAAGATAGGTAAAGTAGTATTAGTCTTTCTAATCTGTTTAATGGCTGAAATACCGTCTAATTCAGGTAACATGACATCAAATATTGCAAGATCAGGTGTATCTTCATGAATTGCGACAATTGCATCTATCGCATTATTAAAGAGGGTAATTTGATACCCACTTGATTCAAGAGATAACTTGATAATTTCCTGAATATTCTCATCGTCTTCTATTACATATATACGTTCGCTCATTGGTTATATCCCCCTTAAATAATACGCTGCTGGTTGATAGATCCTGTTTCCATGAAATCTAACCATTCACAGATATTAGATGCATGATCACCAATTCTTTCAAGATATTTCGCAATCATGAAGTAATCTAAACAATCATCTGCATTTTCACTATTTTCTTTCATAATCTGGATGATTTCATTCTTAATATCTAAGAATAATGCATCAATATCATCATCCATTCTAGAAATGTTATGGGCTTTATCTACATCACCTTCTACAAAGGCTTCAATAGACTTATGCACCATTTCTTTTGCAGTCTTTAACATTTCTGGAATATGTTCTACTGTTCTATAAATATGATCACCAGATAAATCCAAGATAATTTCACAAATATCAGAACACTGATCACCAATTCTTTCTAGATCAGTCACAATCTTTAATGCAGTAGTTACAATACGTAAATCTCTTGCCACTGGCTGCTGTCTTAACATTAACTTAAAACAAATAGATTCAATAGAACGTTCCATATCATTGATCATACGATCATTTTCCATAACTTCTTTCGCAAGCTTAGTGTTCTTGTTTTTAAATGCAGCAATAGTATTTTCTAACGCATTTTCTACAAGACCGCTCATCTTTTGAAGATCTACATTCAGCGTATCTAGTTCTCTATCAAAACGACTTCTCATAATATTTACCCCTTCATTATAATATATTGATTTAGATTATTAAATATTAACCGAATCTACCAGTGATATAATCTTCTGTTCTCTTATCCTGAGGGAATGAGAAGATCTTTTCTGTATCACCAGTTTCGATAATTTCACCCTGTAAGAAGAATGCTGTATTGTCTGCAATACGTGAAGCCTGCTGCATGTTATGAGTTACAATCACAATTGTATAATCTTTCTTAAGATCCATTAACAAGTCTTCAATCTTAGATGTAGAAATTGGGTCTAATGCACTTGTAGGTTCATCTAATAAGATAACATCTGGGTTAACAGCTAAACATCTCGCAATACATAATCTCTGCTGCTGACCACCAGATAAACCTAATGCACTCGTATCTAGACGATCTGCAATTTCATCATATAAAGCAGCCTGCTTTAATGATCTAATCACAATCTTTTCTAATTCAGCATGATTCTTAATACCATGAATTCTAGGTCCATAGGCAATGTTATCAAAGATACTCATTGGGAATGGGTTAGGCTGCTGGAATACCATACCTACTTTCTTTCTCAATAAAGTTGTATCTACTCTAGGATCAAAGATGTCTTCACCATCTAGTGTCACCTGACCAGTAATCTTTACCCCTTTTACATAATCCTGCATACGGTTTAATGTTTTAAGGAATGTAGATTTACCACATCCAGAAGGACCGATGAACGCTGTGATCTTATGTTCTGGGATCTCTAGACTTGTATCCTTTAAGGCATGCTTTTCACCATACCATAAGTTTAAATTCTTAATTTCCATTTTATTCATATATATTTACCTCATTATTTTGCTTTTTCTACATTAAACTTACTTGATAGCCATTTAGCGATAAAGTTCATAATTAATACAAGAATAATCAAAATCATCGCAATCACAAAGGCTTGTCCATATTCTGCGTTACTCATTGCCATATATAATTGGATAGTAAGTGTTCCACCACTTTCCATTAAGTGAGTGAAGAATCCTCTTGGCATAAAGTAACCACTACCTGCTGTAAATAATAAGGCAGCTGATTCAGCCACAATACGTCCCATCCCAAGAATCACACCAGTTAAGATACCAGGCATTGCACTTGGAAGGATTACAGTACGTATCATATACCACTTAGTTGAACCAATACCTAATGCAGCTTCACGATATGAAGAAGGAACTGATTCTAAGGCAACCTGAGTGTTTCTAATAATAATTGGTAAAATAAGAATAGTTAGTGTGAAACAGCCATTTATGACTGAATAACCAAGTCCTAACATTTCACCAAAGAAAATCATACCAAACAATCCAAAAATAATAGATGGAATACCTGATAATACTTCTGTTGTAAATGAGACAGCAGCAACGAACTTCTTATTCTTTGCATATTCATTTAAGTAAATGGCAGCACCAATACCAATTGGGCAGGCAAATAATAATGTACCTACGACAATATAAAGAGTATTGATGATGTTACCTAATAAACCTTCAGGGTTTAATAACTGACTCATTGGTTCAATTAAATTCTTGAAATGGAAATGTGGAATGGCTTTAGAGAATACATAACCAATAATGACAAGAATTAAGATACTAGAGAAACCAGCACATAGGTAAATAAGTCCACGTAGTATAGTGTCTCCAATTCTTTTCTTTTTATGATATAACGTTCTATCCACAGCGTTCACTTCCTTTAATGGGGACGTAGCTGATACTTCTTTAGAATCTGCTTTATCCATTTTCTTCACCCTTCTTTAGAATCTTCATTAAAACAATATTGATTACCATAATGAAGATGAATAATACTAAACCGATTGTAAATAATACTTGTCTATGTACACCACTTGAGTAGGACATTTCAGATACGATTGCTGTTGTTAAGAAACGTACTGAATTGAATGGTGCTGGTAAATTAACTGCATTTCCAGCAACAAGTAAGATAGCCATTGCTTCACCAATAGCACGTCCAACACCTAATACAATGGCACTCATGATTCCATTCTTAGCAGCTGGAATAACTACTTTAAAGATTGTCTGAATCTTAGTTGAACCAAGTGCATAAGAACTTAATCTCAAATGATTTGGAACAGTTTCTAGAGCTGTTTCTGATACATTGATTAATGTTGGTAAAATCATGATCACTAATACAATAATTGCGGCAATGAGGTTTGCCCCACCAGTAAACTGATGTGAATGAGACGTATGATAGAAAAACTTTTCTAACTTATACATCTGTGGGTTGATGATCAAGATACCAAGTAACCCATAAACAACTGATGGAATACCAGCTAATAATTCAATAGCTGCTTTCATAATCTTCTTTGGGGTACCAGTGACCATTTCACTTAATGCGGCTGCGGTAAATAAACCAACAGGTATTGCGATTAAGACTGCAAGTAAAGTACCAACAATAGAAGTTAAGATAATATAAAGAATACCGAACTTTCCTTGAGAAGGAACCCATTCTGTTTTAAATAAGATATTTCCGATACCAACCTTAGCAAGTGCAGGTGTGCCACTATAGATCATGTAGGCAGTAATAGCGACGACTGCAACTATTGAAAAAGCAGCACACACACTAACGATTAATGCGGCTGCCTTTTCTGATGCTTGTCTACTTTTATTGGTACCGACAATGCTATTTAGCACTGATTAGACCTACTTTTTTAATGATAGCCTGCCCTTCATCACTATCAATGTAATCGAATAATGCCTGAACTAATTTAGACTGTTTTTCAATTTTACCTTTAGTAGCCATTACGAATGGTCTCTGTAAACCATATTTACCAGCTTTGATGTTCTTAACTGTACAATCAACACCGTCTAACTGTAATGTGTTGATTGATTTATCAACAGCATCTAGTGATACATAACCAATAGCACCTTCAATAGAAGCACATTTAGCAACAACTGCACCAGTATTATCTAATTCCTGTGCATATTTACATTTATCTTTTACTTCTAATAATTCTTCGAAAGCAACTCTCGTACCAGAAGCAGCTTCTCTACCAATAACAACGATCTTTTCGTCTTTACCACCAAGTTCTTTCCAGTTAGTGATTTCACCAGTATAGATCTTAGTTAACTGTTCTTTAGTTACATTCTTAACAGTATTATCTTTGTTAACTGCAACTGCGATACCATCAATAGCAACGATATTCTCTTCAAGACCCTGGCTCTTTTCTTCATCAGTTAATGCTCTTGAAGAATCACCGATATCAGCCTTACCACTTAATACTGAAGAAATACCAGCAGATGAACCGGTGAACTGAGATTCAACTGTAACGTTAGGGTTCTTTTCTTTGAAAGATTCGCCTAAGGCAGTTACAAATTTTTCCATTGATGTAGAACCATCAAGTGAGATCTTTCCTGATAAATCTCCTGAACCAGCATTTGAAGAATCTTTAGATCCCCCACAACCAGCAAGTGAGAATGCAAGTACACATGTAAGTACAAGCGTTAATATTTTTTTCATATTTACTTTTTTCCTCCCGTCTTCTTAAGACACCTACATCATAAATTTTTCTCCTTAACAAAAAAATCATATTTGTGTATGTATTATCTTAAGATTATGTAAATGTGTTTTTTCACTTTTTACATAATTACGGTTGTTTTGTTGTATAAACAATAGTACAATTTGGTCGAAATTTCGGAGGTGAATGTTAAATTTATGTTATATGAAAAGGAAATCCAACAAAAAAGATCAATAAAAGCCCTCAAATCATTCGCATGCGTTATTCTTGCATCATGTTTAATGGCCTTTAATATTAAGACATTTGTACGTGCTGGTGAATTAGTCCCTGGTGGTATTACTGGTATGACTCTATTAATACAGAGAATAATGTTAAAGTATGCTAACATTACTGTTCCTTATTCTGTGCTTAATATTTCATTAAATGCGATACCAGCTGTTATTGGTTTTAAACTTATTTCAAAACGTTTTACTGGTTATAGTGTATTAATGATTGTTTTAAACTCATTCTTAGTTGATTTGATTCCTTCTTATAAGGTGACAACTGATCCATTATTAATTGCTTTATTTGGTGGTTTATTAAATGGTTTGGCTATTTCTATTGCTTTATATGGTAAAGCAAGTTCTGGTGGAACAGACTTTATTGCAGTCTATATTCATCGTAAGTGGAATATTTCTTCTTGGAATATCATTCTAGGTTTTAATATTATTCTATTATTAACTTCTGGAATGTTATTTGGATTTGAAGCATCTCTTTATTCTATTGTCTTCCAGTTCGTATCTACTCAGGCAATAGATACTTTCCACAAATCAGATCAGCAGATGACATTATTCATCATATCTAATAAAGCAGACGAATTAGAAAGAGAACTATTAGTTAAGACACATCATGGTATGACTCGTTTTACTGGTGAAGGATCTCATACACACGAAGATCGTGTTATGCTTTATACAGTTGTCAGTGCTGCAGAAGTAAATGATGTTTATGAAATTATTAAAAGTATTGATAAGCAGGCTTTTGTTAATATAGTCAAAACAAATGCTGTTAAAGGAAGGTTCTATCAGGAACCTATTGATTAACCTGGATTTATTCCAGGTTTTTTAATGCAAAAAAATAAGTAGGTCTCCCTACTTATTAATACATTGAGATATCAGATTGTGAACAATGTTTTCTTTGCCTGCAACTAAATTTTTGATTAGATGTCCACGATAATCACATAGTATACCGCCAGCTTCTTCTAATATAACTTCCTCTCTGTGCACAAATATAGCACCTTATATAATAAGTATGGTTATCATCGAGTGAAGAGTATATTAATAATTGGTAAAAAAAGAATCCTCCATAAGGAGGATCGTGCACTACATAAATATTCTTTTGGCTTGATATGGATGAAATATGAATGCAGTGGCTGTTTTTCAATCAATGCCCTAATGATTAAAAGGATCAGCGTTCCTAGGAAAATCAAAGTTATAATGAGTTAAAAGTATGAGGGTTTCATTAATTACTCACTTTATATCCATGTTCAATAAGGGATTTAATTATTAGCATACTCTTACGAGCAGTGATCATTCTTATCCTCGCACCCGAATAAGAATGTACAGGAGATGCAGATATATCTGCACAAGATCATGAGGTCCCTACACCCCACGATATGTATAACTAGATTTTCCTATCTTAAGACCTTAATCTTAAGATGATAATATATTATCATCTTATCGGTATTTTATCAATGATAATAATAAAAAAATGTCATGAGCTGGACGTCTCATGACGATTTAGGAAGCAAAAATTTATTTTCTTTTTGCATCTTTATAATAATCTAACAAAATGATTAAACAAGTATTCTTAAGGATATTGTATAGTTGTTACAAAAAAAGCAAATTTATATGCATAAATCCACTCTTTTTGTAACTTTAATAGATATATTCTTCTTTCTTCTGTTTTCTCTCATATATATAAATAAATGGCGCATACACAAGTACTGAAATAAATATACATATGAGATGTGATATTGCCCCATAGATACTTCCTCCAGTAACTAGGAAGCCCATTAAAATAGGTGGCATAACCCAAGGTACCTCCATGATCACATGTGGACAAAATCCTATTTGAATAAGGAAATATCCCACTGTAAGACAGATAAGTGGTGCAAGAATAAATGGAATATCTAATAGAGGATTAAGCACAATAGGCATACCAAAGATGACTGTTTCGTTGATATTCGCTAAACTTGGGAATAAAGAAATATTCGCTATTAGACGATTATCATGTCTTTGAGAAAAAATAAGTATATATATTACAACCCCTAATGTACATCCTGAGCCGCCAACTTCTCCAAACATCTGAAACATCGTTGAATTGAATACATATGGTATATCTTTTCCTCTTAACCCCGCATTAAATGCTGCCATATTAATATAGAGTAATGGTCTATACAAAGATTCAACGATAGGCAACATAAGATTCTTCCCATGGAATCCAACAGTCCAAAACAATAAGATAATAAAATACAAAACAAGAACCGCAATTAAATTATCCCCTGCCATCAGCTGTAACGGAAGCTGTATAAGATTATATATATTTGTATTAAGTGTATGACCTGTGCTTAGGATACAAAGATAAGAGATAGAACTCATAATTAAGCATGTCAAGAACGTAGGAACAATATTCATAAATGATAATACCTGATTGGTAGAAACCTGACTAGGAAGCTTAATTAAGAGACAATCGCAGTTTCTTAATAAATGATAAAGTTCTGTCGCAATTATAGCGACAAACATTGCAGTAAAGAGTCCTGATAAAGATGTATAAATTGAACCTATTCCCTGCGCAGTAAAATCTTTCAAAGTGATTCCTATATAATTTGGAATATGGACAAAAGCAGATAGTTTTGTATGTACAATAGCACCACTATCTGTGTGTAATAGCAGATTGATATGTAGACCATCTATTGTATGTGGTGTGACAATCAACCAGCATATAAAACTGACAATCACAGGATAAATATCATAATCCCCATTCGCCTTAGCAATTTCACTAGATAATAATAATACAATTATGATAGAGATACATGAAATAGCTGCATAATTCAATGCTTCAAAGATTGGATTAAAAATTTTCAAATCCATAATAAGTGGAAAAATAGTACCTAATCCCCCATGATCATTAACTAATACATTTGTCCAAAGCATTCCAACAGCACCTGTAAGAGATATTGGCATATAATTCTGGAATGCATTTTTAATCGCATTTAAGTATTTATTCTGAGTACATCTCATAGCCACCCAGGATAAAACATCTACTAATTTATTCATCCCATCACTTCCTTCGCACTCCCATATTACATTTTTCAAAAGAAAAAGTCCATCACTAGATGGACTCAGATTGTTGACAAATTAGATGAAAATATCAATTGGGTTATCCCAAATTGGTATTTTCATTTTTTTATGCTCAAAATATTCATATATCACTCTAAATATTAAAAAAGGCAAGCTTATTAAGGCTATATTAGCCCCATTCTTCGCTTGCACAATCCTAGTTTCTTGAGATTATGGCAGCTGAAAATGATCAGCGATTCATGCTGATTTTTCACTAGCCCTATTAAACGCGTAAATCGCATGCCATGGTTTTCCTTGGCATCCGCAAACACACGTTCAATTGTTTCTTTTCTTTGTGGATAGATGATTTTCCATTCATCGGTCTGTCTTATATAATCTGCTTCTTCTCTATCAGATTCCCATACATGTCTTGTAATCGTTTTTACATGTTTCTTTGATTGTGTACATTTTGATAGGAAAGGACATCCTTCACAGTCCTTTGGATTACTTTCATAGACTCTGTATCCTTCTCTGTTGGTTGTTTTATAGTGAAGATCTTTTTCATTAGGACAGATATAGATATCTAAATATTCATCATATACATACTCATACTTTTTAAAGAATCCCTTTTTAGTCATTGGCCTCTTATATGGAAGAAATGGCACTCTACCGCTTGTTAGTATCTGGTGACAGATCGGTGATGTATTGAATCCTGCATCAAGGCACACGTTTTTAATGCCTTCATATTTCTGGATAAGTTCATTGTATATTTCTGAGAATATTGCACTGTCATGCATGTTTCCTGGTGCCACCTTATTAAAGAGAACATAGCCGTATCTGTCACATATTGTCATATGT